>JALZJA010000419.1 GCA_030860005.1 Actinomycetota bacterium | reverse complement strand
CGCACACGCGCCCACCCGATCGAGCCGCCGGCGCGCTCCGCCGCCCTGCCGCCCGACGACCGCAACGTCATCGAGTTTCGCAACGTCTGCATGCACTATCCGGCCGGCGACATCGGCCTCGATGGCGCGACGTTCAACGTGCGCAAGGGCGAGTTCTTGTTCATCGTCGGCTCCACCGGCTCGGGCAAGTCGACGATCATGCGCCTGCTCATCAAGGAACGCGAGCCCACGTCCGGCACGATCCGCGTCGCCGGGCGTGCGCTGAACGACATCGCGCGCGAGAAGGTGCCGTACTACCGGCGCAATATCGGCGTCGTCTTTCAGGACTTCAAGCTGCTGCCCAACCGGACGGTGTACGACAACGTCGCCTACGCGTTGCAGGCCACCGGCCATTCGCGCAAGGAGATCCGGGCGAAGGTGCCCGACGTCCTGCGCCTGACGGGCCTGTCCACGAAGCTGCACAACTACCCCGACCAGCTCTCCGGCGGCGAGCAGCAGCGCGTCTCGGTGGCACGCGCGTTCGTCAACCACCCGCCGCTGCTGCTGGCCGACGAGCCGACCGGCAACCTGGACCCGCACACGTCGCTGGGGATCATGCAGCTGCTGTACCGCATCTACCGCGCCGGCACGACCGTGCTCGTAGCGACGCACGACTCGCACATGGTCGACCGGATGCGCCGGCGCGTGATCGAGCTCGAGGGCGGCCAGATCATCCGCGACGAGGCCGCCGGCCTGTACGCGCAGCGCGAGCAGACGACCGACGAGTTCACCGACATGCTCGACAACGCCTACCAGGAGATCGGCCGCGAGTTCGATCACGGCCCGGACTTCCGCTGATGCGCGTCTCGTTCTTCCTGCGCGAGGCCGGCCGCTCGCTGCGCCGCAACGCGGTCCCGTCGTTCGCGGCGATGGCGAGTGTGCTCGTGACGATGCTCGTCCTTGGCGTCTTCATCCCGATGGTGCAGGCGACGACCGGCGCGGCCAACGACGTCCGCGACAAGGTGCTCGTGAACGTCTTCTTGAAGACCGGCGCGACCGATGCCGAGGTCGAGCGCGTGCGCCGCAAGCTCACCGAGGACACGCCGAACGTCGGCAACGTGCAGTACGTCTCCAAGGCCGAGGCGTACGCGAAGGAGCGCAAGCAGAACCCCGAGGCCTACGAGCTGCTCGGCTCGAACCCCCTGCCCGACACGTTCCGCATCACCCCGACCAAGGCGGACAAGACCGACGAGATCCGCAACGCGCTCGCGCCGGTCGCGGCGAACGGAGAGCGCGCCGTCGTGGACCCGGCGATCGACGAGGTCAAGGACCGCCGCGAGGAGACCGGCAAGATCCTCGGTGCCACCCACGTCGTGAAGCTCAGCATGGCGCTGCTGGCGGCGCTGCTCGTGCTCGCGTCGATCCTGCTGATCTCCAACACGATCCGCCTTTCCCTGTTCGCCCGCCGTCGCGAGGTCGAGGTCATGAAGCTCGTCGGGGCGACCGACTGGTTCATCCGCTGGCCGTTCGTGATCGAGGGGATCATCGTCGGGGCGCTCGGCGGGGTCATGGCGATCCTGCTGCTGCTCGTGGGGAAGGTCGCCTTCATCGACCCGCTCAAACAGGACTTCTCGCTCATCGCGGCGCCGGAAACGATCAACTTCGGCGTGCTGATCATCGTGCTCCTGATCGCGAGCGTCGCCGTCTCCGCGGCCGGCTCCGGGCTCTCGCTGCGCCGTTTTCTGCGCGTCTGAGGTTTAGTACCCGTACCGGTGGGCCTGTTCCCAGCGGAGTGCGCCCATGCCCAGCCGCCTGCCAAAGCTGAACATCGTCCTCGCCGCGCTGCTGCCGAGCATGCTCGTGCTCGGAATCTGGCTCGGCGGCCATCCGCGCTGGCTGCCCGATCCCGTCGCGGACCTCCTGCTGGGTGACGACGGGCCGCGGGTCGTCGCGCAGGGCCTCGACCTCGTCGAGGAGCGCTTCTATCGGCCCGTCGATCCCTCGCAGCTGTCCAACGCGGCGCTCGACGGCGCCGTGAAGAGCCTCGAGGACCGCTTCTCGACATACTCCACGCCGCACGAGTACTCGACCTTCCGCCATTCGGTCGACAACAGGTTCTCCGGCATCGGCGTGGCGATCCGCGGCGTGCCAAAAGGGTTGCGCGTCGTGACGGTCTTCGACGGGTCGCCGGCGAAGCGCGCCGGGCTGCGCGTCGCAGACATCATCACCGCCGCCGACGGCAAGCGCCTCGCCGGCCGTCCCGAGCAGGCCGCCGTGGCGCTCGTGAAGGGCCCGAAGGGAACGAAGGTCACGCTGCGCATCCTGCGCGGGCGGCGCACGCTCACGAGGACGATCACCCGCCAAGAGATCCGGGAGCCGCTCGTCGCGGCGCGAATCAAGCGTGCCGAGGGCAAGCGCGTCACGCACATCGCGCTGTCGACGTTCCTCGCCGAGGACGCCGATGACCAGATGACGGCCGCGATCCGCAAGGCGAAGCAGCGCAAGGCGAGGGGGATCGTCCTCGACCTGCGCGGCAACGGCGGCGGCCTCATCACCCAGGCGCAGCTCATCGCGAGCATGTTCCTCGAGGATGGGCCGATCGTGACGACGCGCGGGCGCTCGGTGTCGGAGCGCACGCTCAACGCGCTCGGCGAGCCGATCGCCGGCACACTGCCCGTCGTCGTGCTCGTGGACGGCGGCTCCGCCTCGGCCTCGGAGATCGTCGCCGGCGCACTCCAGGACCGCAAGCGCGCGACGATCGTGGGTACGAGGACGTTCGGCAAGGGCGTCTTCCAGGAGGTCATGCCGCTCTCCAACGGCGGAGCGCTCGACATCACGGTCGGGCAGTATTTCCTGCCCAGCGGGCGCAACCTCGCCGGCAAGCCGATCGAACCCGACGTGCCCGCCCGCGACGACCCGGACACGCCGAAGCGCGACGAGGCGCTCGATCGGGCGCTCAGCGTGCTGGCAAGCAAGCTGTGAGCGGCGTGCCGGTGGCGACGAAGCCCTCCGGCGACCGCGGGGGGCGCGGGGCTGGCGGCGAGGGGATCGTCGCCGTGCTCGAAAAGCGCGGGCGCTTCCTCGTCGCCGAGCAGTTCTTCCCGCCCTCGGGGGCAGGCCGGCGCGGCTCGCGGATCGTGGTCGAGCGAGACCCGCACGCCAAGGTCGGCGACCTCGCGCTCGTGCGTCCCGCACGCGGCAAGGGCCACGCGACGGTGCTGCGCCGCATCGGTCGCCCGGACGTCGCGAGCGACGTGCTCGAGGCGCTCATGCTCGACCGCGGGCTGCGGCGGAGCTTCGACCCGGCCGTGGAACGTGCCGCGCGCATGGCGCGTGACCGCGGGACCGAGGACGACGAGGACGTCGTGCGCCGCGACCTCACAAACGTGCCGACGTTCACGATCGACCCGGTCACCGCCCGCGACTTCGACGACGCGATCTCGGCCGAGGTCCTCGCCCGTCCCCGCAAGGGGGAGGACGGGATGACGCGCGTGTGGGTCCACATCGCCGACGTGAGCGCCTACGTCAGGCCGGGCTCGCTCGTCGACCGCGAGGCGGCGCGCCGCGCGACGAGCGTCTACCTCCCCGGCCGCGTCGAGCCGATGCTTCCCGAGCCGCTGTCAAACGACGCCTGTTCGCTCGTACCCCACGCCGATCGCGCGGCGGTGACGGTCGAGCTGGACTTCGCCGGGCCGCGCGTGCAGCGCGCCGCGTTCTACCGCTCGACGATCCGCTCCGACGCGCGGCTGGACTACGGCCAGGTCGATCGCGTCTTCGCCGGCGAGGAGGACGCCGAGGAGCCGTGGGCCGGCCCGCTGGCGGCAGCCCGCGCCGTCGCGGACGCCCTGCACGAACGGCGCCTCGCGCAGTCGGCGCTCGAGCTCGAGACGAGCGAGCCGGAGTTTCGCTTCGATCGCCGCGGGCACGTCGCGGAGTCGCGCCAGAGCGCGCAGACCGAATCGCATCGCCTCGTCGAGCACCTCATGATCGCCGCCAACGAGCAGGTCGCGACGCTGCTGCACGCCCGCGGCGTCCCGACGCTCTACCGCGTCCACGAGAAGCCCGACGGCGAGCGCGCGCTGCGCCTCGTCGAGCAGCTCGCCTCGCTCGGCGTCGCCACGCCACCCGTCTCGGAGCACCTGTCGCCATCGGAGGCGGCGGAGGTCGTCGCCGCCTGCTCGCGCGCGGTCGCCCAGCACGTCGCGCGCACGGGCCATGGCGGCGACGCGCTGACCTTCCTCGTCCTGCGGGCGCTCATGCAGGCCTACTACAGCCCGCGCAACCTCGGCCATGCCGGCCTCGGCCTCGCCCGCTATACCCACTTCACCTCGCCGATCCGCCGCTACCCCGACCTCGTTGCCCACCGCGCGCTGCTGAGCGCCGTCGGCGCCGGAGAGGATCCCCCGCGCGCGAGCGACATGGAGGAGACCGGCGCCTGGTCATCGGCGCGCGAGCGCGAGGCGATCGGCCTCGAACGTCTCGCCGACCGCATCGCCCGCGCGTTCCTGCTCGAGCGCGAGCTCTTCGAGGGCGGCTGGGACCAGGAGTTCGACGGCGAGGTCACCGGCCTCATCGGCGCCGGCGCATTCGTCCGCTTCGGCGACGGCCAAGAGGGCCTGTTGCCGATGCGCCGCATGCGCGGCGACTGGTGGGAGCTCAACGAGCAGGGCACGATCCTCACGGGCGAACGCACGGGCGGGACGATCCGTCTCGGCGATCCGGTGCGCGTGAGGGTCGAGCGCGTGGAGTCCGCGCGCGGGCGGGTCGACCTAACGCCCGTACCCGAGGCCTGAGTCCGCGTCGCGGGGCGTCCCGCTCGCCCGCGCGCAGACGATGTCGAACGCCGACATCAGCTCGAGCCAGCCGCTGAACTCGACGGCTTCGCCGGCGTGGTCGTCGACGATTCCGCGGATCGTGTCGCCGTTGCACTCGAGCGCGACGTCGAGACGGATGCACGTGCCCTCAGCCATGGCTGTGGCGTCCGAACGGCCCACCGGCTTGGCTGAGCACGGTCGCGATCCGCTGCTCGTCATAGCCGATCGCGCGCAGTACGTCATCCGTGCCCATCGGTCCGGACTGCGGGGCCTCGCGCCCGGCTGCGCCGAGCGGCGCGAGCCACGCCGGCGGTAGCACCGCCCTGATCTCCCCGGGGAACTCCGGTGCCAGGCGCTGGGCGAGGCGCGCGGCGGGACGTCCCTCGACGAGCGACGCGAGGTCCTCGAAGCACATGAGGAGCGAGAGGTTCGGTGCGATCTGGAAGTCCGCTGCGTTGCACTCGGAGCCGTTCAGCAGGCCCTGCTCGATCCACGCGTCAATCTGATCGAGCCGCGCCGGGAGCGCCGCGACGTCCTCCTCCCCCGCGCGGTCGGTTGCTCGGTGCCCGGCGCTGGCTAGCTTGATGACCAGGCCGCGCGAGACACGCTGGGCCGGGCGCATGAGCGGGTTCGCATGGCGATAGACGCTCGAGAACGCGCTCCGATCGCGGCGCGAGGCGCACAGGAGGAGACGGCGCACGGTGTCCTGAAGCTCCTCGCCCCAGCGCTCGGCCTGCTCGACCGCCTGCCGCCGCTCCGGATCCGCTCCGAACAACGGTGCCCGCGGCGCGAGCTCGTCCAGCGCCCGCGAGATCTCCCGCGAGCCCTGGACGCGCCGGCCGTCGATCTTCAGCGCCGGCACCGTCATCGTGACGTAGCCGCGCCCGAGCAGGCCGAACGCATGCGGACCCACCAACAGGTGCACGGGCTTGTAGTCGATCCCCTTGTGCTCGAGCATCAGCCGCGCCGTCATCGACGGGGCGGAGCCGTTGAACATGTAGAGCTTGATCTTGCGTGCCATGGGTCAGACCCCCGTCAGCGTCGAGTTGACCTTGCACGACTTGTGCGCCCCGCCGTCGGTGGTCGTGCACTCAATCGTGCCGCTGCCCTTGACGCGCTTGAACTTGCCGGTCCCGCCCGTGTAGGTGACCGTTCCGGTGTAGGTGATGTTCATGGGGCTGCTGGGGATGATGGTGAGAGCGGCCGTACCCCTTGTCGTGCCGCGGTTGTAGTAGTTCTTGAACCTGCCGCTCGCGGCTCCGGCAACACCGTCGGCCGGCATCTTGGTGATCGTGATGCGGTTGTAGTGCAGGCCCTTGCCGAAGGGCTTCGGGCACGAGACGAAGCCGAAGTGGATGGCGCTCGGGTTCGGCACGCCCTGCTGGAAGGCCTCGATCGTGCAGCTGACCTTCGTGACCTTCTTGCTCTTCGCCACCGCGCCGGTGCCCGGCCCGACCGCAAGCGCAGCGGTCGCGGCGAGCGCGGCGGTGATGATGAACGGACGTTGCATGTCCTGCCTCCGGGGTCGTTGTAAGCGGCTACGGCGATCCTGCACCACCGCGCGGCCCACGGCGAGGTGGAGCGACCCTGGACTTTTGGCGCGTGAACCGAAGACAATCGCATCATGAGGACAGGCAAGGGGTCGGCGACGGCCGATCTGCTCGAACGCGAGCACGAGTCCGAGCAACTCGTCGCGCGGATCGAGGCCGCGATCGCCGGCGAAGGCTCGGTCGTCGCACTGGAAGGCGACGCAGGAATCGGAAAGTCGGCATTGCTCGCATACGCGTCACAGCGCGCCGCCGGCGCCGGGATGCGCGTGCTCTCGGCGCGGGCCGGCGAGCTCGAACAGGACTTCGGTTACGGCGTCGTTCGTCAGCTGTTCGACGCGGCATTGACCGCGATGCCCTCCGAGGACCTCGAACGCGTGCTTGGCGGTGCCGCCGGCCTGGCCACATCTGCCCTGTCCCTACCGGACCGGTCCGCCGAACGCGCGTCCGATCCCGGATCGGTACTCCACGGCCTGTATTGGCTGACCGCGAACCTCGCGGTCGAGCAGCCCATGCTCGTCGCACTGGACGATGCACACTGGGCCGACAGCGCCTCGACGGCGTTTCTCGCCTATCTTGCGCGCCGCGTCGAAGGGCTTGCGCTGCTGATCGTCTACGCCACCCGCGTCGGCGAAGGGTCGAGCGCTGCCCTGCCGGGCGCCGCCGAGCCCGGGCTCGTCGGCGCCGTGATGCGCCCTGCGGTGCTGAGCGAGGACGCCACGGTCGCGCTGATCGGTCGGCTGCTGGGGAGCGAAAGCTCGGCCGACTTCGCGCACGCCTGCCGTGTGGCGACCGGCGGCAACCCGTTCCTCCTGCAGGAGCTGCTGCGCGCGTTGCAGGCCGACGGCGTCGCGCCCGATGAGGAAGGCCGCGAACGCGTTTCGCACATCGCGCCGAGCACGATCTCGCGCGCGACGCTCGCGCGGCTGAGGCGATTGGGAGACCCAGCGACCCGGCTGGCGTTCGCCACCGCCGTGCTCGGCAAGAGCGCGGAGCTGCGTCACGCGGCCGCCCTGGCGCAACTCGACCCGGATGTCGCGGGTGAAGCAGCCGACGCGCTGACGGCCGCTGCGATCCTGCGCGACGCCCGCCCGCTGGAGTTCATCCATCCGGTCGTGCGCACCACGGTCTACGGTGAGATCCCCGTCGCGCAGCGGGCGGCGAGCCACAAGCGGGCGGCCATGCTGCTCGCAGGCGACGCGGTCGCGGCCGCCGAGCTCGCTCCGCATCTGATGGCGGCCGAGCCCGCCGGCGACCCTGACGTCGTCCGCTGTCTCCGTGTCGCTGCGAACGACGCGCGCGACCGCGGGGCGACCGACGCGGCCTGCACGTACCTCGCGCGAGCACTTGCCGAACCTCCACCGCCCGAGGATCGGGCGGTGGTCATGTACGAGCTCGGGGCGGCCGAGTTCACGAGCGGACTGCCGGGCGCGAGCAGCCACCTGCGCGAGGCGCTCGAGGGAAGGCTCGACCCGCAGGATCAACTCGCCGCCGCGGTGGACTTCGTCCAGACCGTCGTCGCAACGGGAGAGGTCGAGGAGGGGTTGGAGCTGCTCGACGCGGCGAGGGCGAGCAATGCTGCCCACGGTGATGTCGAGGCCGCCATGCAGATCGAGGGCATCCTGGCGGGCACGGCTCAGCTCAATCCGGTAACGACAGACCGGGTGCGCGCAAGGCTGGCAGGCTACGAGGGCCGCCTGCGTGGCGAGACGGTCGGAGAGCGCCTCGTGCTCGCGGCCATGGCTTTCGATGCCGCTCACCGCCTGGTGCCCGCGACGCATGCCGCCGAGCTCGCGGAGCTGGCTGTGGCCGGCGGGGACCTGCTGTTCGAGCAGCCTCCGCATGCCCCGAACTTCCCGCTTGCCGTGTGGACGCTCTTCTATGCGGAGCGGCTCGAACGCGCGGAAGAGCTGTATACGCTCGCGGTTGAGCGCGCCCGAGCGGGTGGTTCGCTGCTTGGCTTCGCGATCGCGTCAAGCTGTCGCTGCCAAGTGCGCTTCTGCCAGGGGCGCATCGCGGAGGCCGAGGCCGAGGCCCGCAGCTGTCTGGAGGCGGCGGGGCACGCCTACGGGTTGGGGAGACACATGCTGATCGCGTGCGTGCTCGACGCAATGGTCGAGCGTTCCGACATGGAGACATGCCACGGATTCCTCGTCGCCCAGGGCGTCGAGGAGGACCTGGGGGCCGTTGCGATGGCGAGCCGGCTGCTCTACAGCCGCGGCCACCTTCGCCTGACGGCCGCGGATCCGGCGGGGGCACTGCGCGACTTCGCGCAGATTCGTGAGCGCGATGAGCTGGCGGGCCGCGACCTTACCGCGGTGCCGACCCGGGGCTCGGCTGCGCTGGCGCACTGGCAGCTCGGAGAGCACGAGCGCGCGCGCGAGCTGGCGCGCGATCAGCTCGAACGCTCGCGCATCTGGGGCGCCCCGGGCGCGTTGTCGTTCGCACTGCGCGCGGCGGGAATCGTCGCGGGCGGCGACGATGGCCTCGAGCTGCTGCGCGAGGCGGCATCGGTCGTGGAGAACTCACCGGCTCGCTACGAGCACGCCCGCTCGCTGACCGCATTCGGCGCCGCTCTGCGGCGCGCCGGACATCGCCGCGATGCGCGCGGACCGCTGCGCGAGGCGCTCGAGCTCGCGGATCGCTGCGGCGCGCTGCGCAC
>JALZJA010000374.1 GCA_030860005.1 Actinomycetota bacterium | reverse complement strand
ACCGGCGACCGAAGGCGACATCACGGTCAGGTACGGATCGCGGCTACCCGCCGTCGCTCTGGGCGACGGCGGCCAGGCCGGTCTTGGTTGCCGGGTCGGCCGCGAAAAGCCGTGGATCGGAGGCGGCCTGGCGTCGGCCTGTGGCCGGGTCGACCCCGGCGGAGTGTGTCAGCGGCCACGCCGCATACTCGCACTCCCCGATCCCGAAGCACGGGGTCCAGGGAGCGGCGGAGCTGGGCATCACCCGGTGGCCACGAGCGCGTAGGTCCTTTAGGACACCGTCGGCGAACCGGGTCGTCTCGACGCACAGCTGCAGACCGTCGTCGTTCGGGCAGCGGCCGCGTGGATCTGCGCGCTCGGCATCGATCGCGTGCGCGACGTCTTGGCCGAAGTCGACGACGTTGAGCACGGCGGCCGTCGTGGGCGCGATGATGCCGGGTCCGCCGATGCCGCCGGTGACCAGGACCGGGACGCCGTGGCGCACGACGATCGAGGGGGCCATCGACGAGCGCGGCCGCTTGCGCGGGGCCCATCCGTTCGCGGGCCCGTCCGGGTCCCGCGGCGGCCCATCCACCGCATCGGTGGCGGCGCCGGGAGGGGCGGCGTAGGACGGAGGCGACTCGAAGTCGGTCAGCTGGTTGTTGAGCAGAAACCCGGTCCCGACGGCGGTTACGCCGCTGCCCATCGGCTGCTCGATCGAGCAGTTGAGCGCGACGGCGTTGCCCCACTTGTCGATCACCGCGATGTTGTGCGTGTTGGCGCCCTCGGCGGGGTCGGGGGCCGGGAAGGCCTGCGCGTTGTCCGGGTCGATCTGCGCGCGTAGAACGTCGGCGTACTCCTTTGACGTCAGGGACGCGGGGGTCGGTGTGTATGCCGGGTCGCCCAGATACTCCGCCCGGTCGCGCCAGGCGAGCTTCATCGCTTCCGCGAAGAGGTGGACGTGGTCGGCCGAACTCTGCCCCGCGGCGCGCAGGTCATAGCCCTCGAGGATGTTGAGCACCTGCGCCGTGGCCGTTCCGGCCGAAGACGGCGCCGCCATGCCGACGTACTCGGCGCCGCGATAGCGCGTGGTCACCGCCGGACGCGAGATCGCCTGATAGCCAGTCAGGTCATGGACGTTCTGAGCGTCGGTCCCCCACTTGGCTTGGTCGTTGTAGTAGGGAGACGGTCGGTTCATCTCGGCGAGCAGATCGTCCGCGATCGTCCCGCCCACAAGATCGGGGTCATAGAAGGCCGCAGCGCCCAACCGCTTGAGCTCCTGCATGTCCTCCGCCAGCGGCAGGTTGCGCATCTTCTGGCCACTGTCGTAGTACTCCGGCGCGCCCAGGTAGATCGCCGCGGTCGCCGGGAACACGGCCAGGCGTGCGGCAACCAGAGGATCACGGATGTAGTCGGCCACGGGCTTGGAGACGGTGAAGCCGTTGCTGGCCAGGTCGATCGCGGGATCCAAGACGTTGATGCGACCGTCAAGGGCAGGCTGGCGTAGCGGCCTTGTGCCGTGCTCTCGGAGCGCCATGTCCAGCCCGCGGACGACCCCTGGGATGCCCACCACGTTGTGGCCTCCGCCCCACGCGTACGTGTCCTTGTCGATGCCGAAACCGTCCGTGAACGTGTAGTTCGCCGGCGACCATTCGCGGAAGTCGAGCGTGTCGACCTCCCCGCTCGCTGAGCGGTAGACCATGAAGCCGCCGCCGCCGATCCCGCACGAGTCAAACTGAGCGACGCCGATGGCGAATACCGTGGCCGCCGCCGCGTCAACGGCATTCCCGCCGTTATCAAGGATCTTCAGCCCCGCCAGTGCCGCCTCACGATTGCCTGCAGCGATAACCCCGCGACTCGACTCCGCCACGCCGCCCTTTTGCTCATACTTGCCGAAGACCGAGCCCTCTTTGGCTCCCGCGGAAGACGCGGCAACTCCCGTCATCACTGCCACTGCAAGCCCCACGGCAATCCATTGCAGCTTCACGTCGGCCTCCCAGCCTGTTGGTCAAGGCCGCTGCCCAGTGGATCAGCACGATCTGCCTGGCTTGCGCCACTGCGCCGCCTCGTGGCCCGACTATCACTCGCGTCATGGGCCGCCGCAATACGGCTATCCACACTCCGCGTGCGCCGCCACCCGCCTCACCACAGCCGCTCTTCGCGCTCGCGCCCGGTGACCCGGTCGAGGTGCGTGCGCCACAGGCGCTCGACGTCGGCGGCGTCACGGCCGAAGGCGGCGGCGATCGTCTCGCGCCCGTCGGCGTCGCCGGGGTGGGCGCAGGCCAGGGCCACCGCGGCGCGCTGTCCCCGCTCGAGGGCCAGGAGATCGAGGACCGTGCCGCCCAACAGCGCGGCGTCGCCC
>JALZJA010000348.1 GCA_030860005.1 Actinomycetota bacterium | reverse complement strand
GCCGAGCCCGAGCCCGAACCCCAACCGGAGCCCGAACCGGCACCGGCCGCTGCGCAAGCCACGCCCGCACCGATGACGCCGGCGGCCGCCGGAGGCGACCTGTACGCCGCGTACCTTGCCGCCGCCGCGGACGTGATGAAGGCGCGCGCCGGCGCGGGCACCTCGGACGGCGATGCCAAGCTGGCCGAGGCCGTGGAGGCACGTGACGCGGCCAAGGCCGCCTGGGAGGGAAGCCGTGGCTGACGTGCGGGCCGTAGGCTAGTGGGCCACACGAGAGCGATGTCGACGACACCTGACAGCCTGCGCGGAGGCGCGACCGAAGGCGAGTACCGGTGGCACACGGGTCTGAAGCGGCCGAGCGGCGCGAAGGACGCCGTCGAGTTCGTCGACGTTCACAAGGCGTTCGGCCGCAACGAGATCCTGCGGGGGCTGAACATGGGCATCCCCGAGGGCAAGATCTCGATGATCCTCGGGCCCTCGGGGACCGGGAAGTCCGTCTGCATCAAGCACATGGTCGGGCTGCTGTACCCGGACCAGGGCGACGTCCTGGTGCACGGCGAGTCGGTGCCGGACATGCCCGACGATCAGCTGTTCGCGATGCGCCAGAGGTTCGGCGTGCTCTTCCAGGACGGCGCGCTGTTCGGCTCGATGAACGTCTACGACAACACCTGCTTCCCGCTGCGCCAGCACACCGAGAAGAGCGAGGAGGAGATCGGCGAGATCGTCAACCGGCGCCTCGCCGAGGTCGGTCTGCAGAACGCCGGCGACAAGATGCCCAACGAGCTGTCGGGCGGCATGCGCAAGCGCGCGGGCTTCGCGCGCGCGCTCGTGCTCGATCCCGACATCGTGCTCTTCGACGAGCCCGACTCGGGACTCGATCCCGTGCGCACCGCCCTTCTGGGCGAGCTCATCCAGGAGATCCACGAGGACATGATGGGCGAGGCGCAGCAGCGCGACAGCCCGCCGCCGGCGTTCGCGCTCATCACGCACGACATCATGACCGCCCGTCGCGTCGCCGAGCACATCTCCGTGCTCTGGAAGGGTCAGATCGTCGAGTCGGGCCCGGCGACCGAGCTGTTCGATTCCGAGAACGCGTTCGTGCGCCAGTTTCTCGCCGGGGAGTCGCAGGGCCCGCTCGGCATGGAGTGACCTGCGCACGACGTCACTAGCGTGAAGGCCCCCCGCCCGCTGCACGGCGCCGCGGCGCTGGCGGCTCGTCGCCCGGCGCACGTGCTCGCGATCACCGCCGTCCTGGCGATCGTCGCGACGGCCCTCGCGGTCAAGCTCAAACCCGATGCGGGGACCGACACGCTCGTCGGCAAGGGGACCGACGCATATGCCGCGACGACGACGTACCGCGAGCGCTTCGGCGACGACCCGATCATCGTGCTCGTCCGCGGGAGCCTCACGAAGCTCCTGCTGTCGCAGGACCTCGAACGGCTCATCGGGCTCGAGGGCTGCATCTCGGGCAACGTCCCGGCCGGGGCGACCCCGCCGGGCGGCGCGAGCGGTCCCTGCGGCCGGCTTCAGGCGACCGCTCCGGTGCGCGTCGTCTTCGGACCCGGAACGTTCATCGGCGAGGCCGCGCGCCAGCTCGGTGGAGGCTTCGTACGCCGGTTGCGCCAGACGCAGGCGCGCGCCCGGTCGGCCGCCGCCAGGGCGCGCAAGGACGCCCGCCGGCGCGAGCTCTCACGTGCCCAGGCCGCGCGCCGCGCCGCGCAGGCGCGCCAGGCCGTGCTCGGCGACTTCCAGCGGACCGCCATCGAGCTCGCCGCGCGCTACGGCCTGACGTCGATCCCGCGCATCGACGATCCGAACTTCGTCTCGACGCTCGTCTTCGATGCGAGCAAGCCGCCCGGCACGCCGAAGCGCAAGTTCGCCTACCTCTTCCCGACGAAGGGCAAGCGCGCCGGCACGACCGCGCTCGTCCAGGTTCGCCTCAAGGCGGGCCTCGGCGACGCGCAGCGCGCCGAGGCGATCCGCCTCATCCGCGCCGCGGTCGCCATGCCCGAATGGAAACCACGCAACGGCGCGGCGTACGCCGTCACCGGCGCGCCGGTCGTCGTGGCCGACCTGGCCGATGCGATCACGGACTCGATGAAGCTCCTGCTCGTCGCGGCGCTGCTCGTCATGGCAGGCACGCTCGCGCTGGTGTTCCGCAGCCGGCTGCGGCTGCTTGCGCTGGGCATCGCGCTCGTCGCGTCGGCGCTGACGTTCGGCGCTGCGAAGCTCAGCGGCGCGTCGCTGACGATGGCCTCGGTCGCCGTCCTGCCCGTGCTCATCGGGCTCGCCGTCGACTACGCGATCCAGTTGCAGTCGCGGATCTCCGAAGAGCAGGGGCAACGTGACGGCGAGGCCGAGGAACGCCTCGGCGCAGCGGCCGCCGCACGGCGTGCGGCACTGCTCGGCGCGCCGGCGGTCGCGGCTGCTGCCGCGGCGACGGCCGCGGGCTTCGCCGCGCTCGCGCTGTCGCCGGTACCGATGGTCCGCGACTTCGGGCTCCTGCTCGTCGCGGGGATCGCGATCGCGTTCGCCTGCGCGCTGATCGCCGGCACGGCCGCGATCGTGCTGGCCGATGTGGCGTCGCTGCCGCGCCCGCTTGCGCGGCTCGGGGCGGGGCTCGCGCCGTCGCTGCGCGGCGCACGCGAGCTCATCACCGACAACCGCCTGGCGCGCGCCGCCGGTCCGCGTGTGCGACTCGCGGGCGCAGCGTCGCTGCGGTTCGCGATCGGTCAACCCGGGCGCGTGCTGGCGATCGCGGCGGCCGTGGCCGTCGCCGGCTGGGCGCTCGATACGCAGACGCGCGTGGAGTCCGACATCGCAAGGCTCGTCCCCGGCGACCTCCCGGGGCTGCGCGATCTCAACGCGCTGCAGCGCGCCACGGGCGTCGGCGCGAGCGTCGACGTCGTGATCGAGGCGGATGACCTGACGCGCCCGGAGGTGCTCGCCTGGATGATCGATTACCAGACTGCGATCCTGAAGCGCTTCGGGTACAGCGCGCAGCGCGGCTGCGGCCAGGCGGTGTTGTGCCCAGCGTTCTCGCTGCCTGCGCTGCTGCGCACCGAGAGCTCGCGCTCCAGCGCGGCTGGTATCAGGGAGCTGCTCGATGCGGTGCCCGCGTACTTCTCGCAGTCGGTCATCACGAGCGACCGGCGCACTGCGACGCTCGCGTTCGGCCTGCGGCTCATGGCGCTCGATCGCCAGAAGCGCGTCGTGGACGCGATGCGCACCGAGCTCGATGACGGGCGACCGGCCGGCGTCCGCGCGCGCCTCGCGGGCCTGCCGGTGCTCGCGTCCGAGGCCAACGCACAGGTGTCCTCCAGCGCGCGCCGGTTCCTGACGCTACTCGCCGGTCTGCTCGCTGTCGCACTCGTGCTTCTGGCCGCGCTGCGCAGCGCGTCGCGCGCGCTCATCCCGCTCGTGCCGATCGCGCTGGCGACCGGTTGGTCGGCGTTCGTCCTCTTCGCGCTGCGCATCCCGCTGAACCCGATGTCGGTCACGCTCGGCGCGCTCGTGATCGCGATCTCGACGGAGTTCAGCGTCTTGCTCGCCGAGCGCTACCGCCAGGAGCGCCGGCGCGGGCACGAGCCGGCGACGGCGCTCGTGCGCACGTACCGATCGACCGGTGCCGCGGTGCTCGCCTCGGGCGTGACAGCGATCGCGGGCTTCGCGGTGCTCGTGGTGTCGGACATCCGGATGCTGCGCGACTTCGGCTTCGTGACGGTCATCGACCTCACGGTGTCGCTGCTCGGGGTGCTCGTCGTGCTGCCCGCGGTGCTGTTGCTACAAGAGCGTTACGCCCTGCGGCGCCGCCGGTCGGCGGCTCCCCGTCCTCGCGCGATGGCGTGAGTGAGCCCGACACGCAGCAGCGCCTCGGGCGAGCCGCCGGCTCGGCGGCGGCGGCAGCTACACGTGGCGCATTCGCGGCGATCTCGGCGATCTGCGCGCCATCGTGCGCCGCCACCGGTGGGACTTTGACGTCGGCTGGGACCGCGACGGCGTGCTGGCCAATCTCTACGGCGTGGCCGTCTGCCCTCACATCGTCTACGTCCGCTGGCCGGGGCGCGTGCACAGCACGAGCCTCGGCGACGTGGTACTGCCCGAGCTTCACCGGCGGATCGACGCCGCGGTCGCGGCATCGCGGCGGGCGGGCTGGAAGCGTGGTCCTTGAGGTGCTTACAGCCAAGCTGACCGAGCGGGCATCCGTGCCCGCGCAGTCCGTTTCTCAGCTTGAGCTGATCGCGGTTATC
>JALZJA010000442.1 GCA_030860005.1 Actinomycetota bacterium | reverse complement strand
GTCGATGAGCCACTCGACCGGCGCGACATCGTCGGTGTAGACACGGCCGCCGGGCAGGCGCGGCGCGATGCGCTCGGCCGCCTCGGATGCGAGCGGTTGCAGCTCCTCGGGGAGTGTCGGCGCGCTGGCGAGCAGACGCTGAGCCGATGCGCTGCGGCTCGTTCCGAGCAACAGCGTGTTTACGCGCTCGGCGGGGTCGCGCAGGACGGTCGGGAAGACCGCCGCCATCGTCGCGCCGAGCACCTGCTCGAGCTTCTGGGAGCCCTCGGGATGGCCGGCGTTGACGACGACGACGCCGCCCGGTCGCAGCCTGTCGTGTGCCAGTTCGAAGAACTCCTTTGTCGCCAGGTAGAACGGGATGTACGGCTGGCGGTAGGCGTCGACGAAGATCGCGTCGTAGCGTTCGTTCGTCCGACGCAGGAACGGCCGCGCATCGGCGGTGTGCGTGCGCAGCCGCGGCGCGCGCATGTCGAAGAAGCGCTTGCCGATCGCGGTCAGCTCGCCGTCGATCTCGATGCCGTCGATCTGCGTCTGCGGGAAGAAGTGCCCGTAGGCGCGCGCGGTCGTGCCGGCGGCGTTGCCGAGGATCGCGATCTTCTGCGGCGGCCGGTCCTGGGCGGCGAACGGGAGGATCAGGTATTCGTCCCAGATGTTGTCGGTGAGGTAAGAGTCAGGGCGCCGGAGTGAGTGCACCGCCTGGCCCTCGTTGAGCTCGAGCCGGCGGCTGCCGTCGGGGTCCTCCACGACGCGCGCGTACTGGTACTCCGTGTCGGCCTCGTGGATGACGCGGCCGCCGCCGGCGGCCTCGCCCTTCACGGTTCCCGACGGCAGCGCGAGGAGCGCCACGAGCGCGGCCGGAGCGAGCACGAAGCGCCGCCGCGCGAGCCCCGCGGCTGCGAGCACGACGAGCGCGAGCCCGAAGACGATGAACGTGCGCCGCGTGCCGATGAGCGGGATGAACACCAGCGCCGAGGAGAACGTCCCGAGCAGGCTGCCGACGGTCGAGATCGCGTACAGGCGGCCCGAGACCGTGCCCGCCTCGGCGACGTCGCAGACCGCGAGGCGCAGCGCGTAGGGCGCGACCGCCCCCGACACGAGGATCGGGACCGCGACGAGCACCGTGACGGCCAGCAGCGAGCCGACGAACGCCCCGGCCGAGATCGAGTCCAGCGCATCCACCGCCCGGGCGAGGAACGGATCGGCGACGAACGGCACGGCCGCGAGCAGCAGTCCCGCGAGCAGCACGACCCGGTGCAGGCCCTCGCGCGTCGGGTTGCGGTCAGCCAGCCGGCCGCCGTACCAGTAGCCGATCGACAGCGCGACGAGCACGATGCCGATCGTGTTCGCCCACACGATCGTCGACGCGCCGAAGTACGGCGCGAGCAGGCGCGCGGCGGCGATCTCGGCACCGAGGATGCTGAAGCCAACGACGAAGACGATGAGCGCGAGCGGAGGCTCGGGAAGGCGGCGCATATTCAGCATGCCGCAACCGGCGCCGCGCGCCGACGGGGCACGCTCTCCAGTGGAGGCCAGATCAGGCCCCGGGGTGTATCACAGCCAGGCTGCTCAACATCGGACGACGAAGAAGTCCGTCTGCACGCGGGTCAGCAATTTCCAACCAGACACGGGGCGTATACTACAGAGTGTAGGACAGGTTGTCACCGCCCGCCATCGATGGCACGCCGGGCGTCCGGTTGCGTGCCCGGTCGCAGCGCTCGAGTCCGCGCATACGAGTTGGGCAAGCACGACCTCGGACAGACCGCCACCAAGAACTTCGGCGGCGGACGCGGCCACATGGGCCAGGACATGTTCGCTCATTGCGGCGCGGCTCCTCGCCGCGCGCGGCGGCATCGTCACCTTCGCCGACTACCAGTCCCGCGCCGGCAACTATCTCGTCATCAGCAGCCCCGACACGCGCTCGATCGGCGAGAGAGATGAAACGCGACGTTGCAGGTCTGCAGTCGGGCGGTCATGCCGCTGCTCGGTCAGGCAAGGCTGAGTATCAAGATGACGATCATGGCAAGCGTCAGGAGCGCAAGCAGCGCGACGACGATGGTCCGCACCATCGTCGAAGCTGTGCCGGTAACGCCGTGGGGCGAGTGCACGCTCGTATAGATCTGGCGCGGCTGTTCTCTCACGCTTGCGATGATGGCATATCTCCTACACGCCGTAGGTCATTGCACGAGGCGTTGCGAGTCCGCCACCGAGATGACGTGTGTGTCTGATGGTGATCACGATGAACAGATGCTTGTGCGCGAAGCCGCACGAGATGCTGCCTCGTGGGCCTGAGGTTCGGCCGGCGTCCAAGGCTGAACGGGTGGCTGTCGCCGCTCGGCGACTTGGGCTGTGGACGGTTGCGCGTACCGGGGCGACCCGGCGACGGGCGGCGAGCGGTGGCGGTCGCGAAGCGACAAGCGAGCACACACGCGCGGCTGCGGATCGCGGCCCGATCCGCCGTGCTGGTACGCGTGATGGCGCCTGACTCGCTAGCGCCGGGAGGTTCCGACGGCGCGTCGTACACTCGGAGGTGCATCATCAGTCCACGAGTGAAGCCGCGCCCGCGTTTGCGGTGCCAGCAGACGAGCCACATCGCTGCCGGGACGGGCAGATCCGCAGCCGAGGTCAGCATGAGTCATTTCCCGCAGATCGACCGCATCGAGGCCGTCGCGCGTGCATGGCCGCGGTTGTTCGCGCAGCTCCCGATCGGGATGCATCCATTGATGATCGACGACGCGACGCTGATCGTGCTCTGCCAGTCTCCCCAACTGCTTGAGCACGTCAGCCGACGCGAGGAGCAGCTGGTCCGCGGCCTCAACGATCTGCTCGAGCCTTGCATGCAGATCACGGCGATACGCGCGGTGATGGCGACAGCCACTGAGATCTACCTCGCGCGCGAGTTGCTCACCCTGAAGATCTGGCTGCGTGACTTCGACGTCGGGTTCTGAAGCCAAGGCCCGAGGCATCAGGTGCGCCGTCGTGGGGTCGCGGGGAACGCGGCGGCGAGCGGCGGTGCGGCGCGCCGGACACAGCTCGTGCAGAGAAAGCCACTGCTGTGTCCTACTGTACGCAGGACAATGAGCAACGATCGTGTCGCAGCATCGCTGGTCACCCGTGGTGCGTCGTGTCAACGCGGGCCGCACGCATGATCGCGGCCTTGGCATGGGGTATCGCGGCGGGTTTTCTTGCTCGCGCGATCGTGGGCGGCGAGAAGCCTAGCCTGCCGGTTACGCTGCTGGCCGGGTTCGCCGGGTCTGTGATCGCGTTTTTCGTCGGGCACGAGCTGCTCGGGCTGCATGAGATACATCTGTTCGCTCCTGAAGGGCTGCTGCCCGCGAGCGCCGCCGCGCTCGGGCTGCTCTTGGCAGCTGGTCGGCTGCGGCGCGGTGGCCGGCGCACGATGCTGGGTAGGTAAGCACCGCTGCCGTCAAGCAGCGCTCGTCGGCGTTCGGGCGCTTGTGGGAGTGCGAGTCGCGAAGTCTTACGCGGCACGATCTGATGTCGCGGCCGGCGTGTCGGACGGCGAACTGCGGTCGCTGACGCTTGTGGTGAGCATCCGGCCGGCGATCACGACGACAAGCAAGACGGCGCTGGTCCACTGCGCGTTGCTGAGACCGAGCCCGAGCTGCGGGCTGTCGCCGCGTAGGAAGAACTCGAAGAAGCGGCCCACCGCGAAGACCCCGAGCACGAGCCAGGCCAGGTCGCCGGGCCGGCGTAGGCGATGGCGCAGCGGCCAGACGACGGCGAAGATCGCGGCCGCCAGCAGCACCTCGTACAGGCCGCCGTTCTGGTAGGCGAGTGCCGGGTTGGGCGTCTTGGCGTCGGGGTGCGCGTTGCGGACGGCCAGAAAGAACGTGCTGCGCTCGCCGAAGTGCTCGCCGTTGATGACGTCGCCGATGCGCCCGATCGCGACCCCGAGCGGAAGCCCGGCGGCGCACGCGTCGAGATAGCGCCCGCTCAGCCGCTCGCGATGCACGTAGGCAGCGATGAGGATGGCAGCGAGGATGACCCCGCCATCGAAGGTGAAGCCGTAGCTTGAGAACAGCCGGTCGGGCGACAGCAAGCCGCCGGGATCGTGCTCGAACAGATAGAAGATCCGCGCGCCCACGATTCCGCCGAGCGCCGCCAGGCCGCCGAAGGTGTACATCGGCTCGACGTCCAGGTCACGCTCGCGTAGCCAGCGCGCGGCGGCGATGGCGCCGATCAGGATTCCCAGGGCGATCGTAAGCCCGTGCCAGGCGAGCGTCAGCGGACCGAGGCGGATCTCCGGGTCGATGTTGATCGTGATGACCGCAATGCAATTGATCCTACGGGGCATCGGAAGACGAGGCGCGCGAGCGCTGCTCCGACGGGGTGTAGGCGCCGGACCGAATTTGCGCTAGGGTTCCGACCGTCTTGTCCAGCCGAATCTCTGCCGATCTTCGGTGGGGAGCGGGGGAACCACTTGGGTCGCAGGAGTAGGTGGCCCGGGGGCGAATCGCCGCCTTGTGCGGTGTAGCGCTAGCTCTTTCTGCGCGAGCCCGTCAGCTAACCCCGCAGGCACCCGAAGGAGAAGGGGTTCAGCTCGCGTGAAGTCGCTGTTCAAGGTCACGGTGTCGCTCATGATGCTCCTCGTCGCGCTGGCGCCGGCCGCCGCGCTTGCCAAGCCGAAATACAAACTTGGCGACAGAACTTTGAAGGTCGGAAAGCGCGGCCACGACGTGCGCGTGCTGCAGCGCTACCTGGCCCGCGTTGGCGCCCCGACGGGCGTCGACGGCGTGTTCGGCAGGGGCACGAAGTCCTCCGTGAAGAAGTTCGAGCGTTCCCAGCTGCGCCGCGCCGACGGCATGGTGACGCGCAGCGACGCGCGTGCGCTGCGCGACGTCGTCATGAACGGTGGCGCGATCGCTTCCTCGGCCGGCACCGGCGGCGCGATGCCGACGCTGCAGGAGATCGAGGCCGCCGAGAGCGCGCCGCTGAAGCTCGGTCCGGGCTCGAAGGCACGGCTTGGCTCCGACGGCCTGGCGATCGCTCCCGCGGCGGCGCCGGCCGCGGTCAAGGCCGTCATCGCCGCCGGCAACAAGATCGCGAAGAAGCCGTACATCTACGGCGGCGGTCACGGCAGGTGGGAGGACGCGGGCTATGACTGCTCGGGTTCGGTCTCCTACGCCCTGCACGGTGCGGGCCTGCTGAAGACCTCGATGGCCTCCGGTGGCTTCATGACGTGGGCCGCCGCTGGTGCGGGGCAGTGGGTCACGACGTACGCCAACGGCGGCCACATGTACATGGTCGTAGCCGGGCTGCGCTTCGACACCAGCGGCAAGAAGCAGACCGGCAGCCGCTGGCAGACGGACATGCGCTCGACCAGCGGCTACACGATCCGCCACCCCGCGGGGCTGTAGAGGGCACAGTAGGCGCGTCTGACCGCCGAACCATAAGACGGGTCCTCGTCGTGTTTGCCGCGGCCGCCGCAGCTGGCCGTCGAGGTCGGCAGGGTGACGCTCGCTGGTGACACCGCACCGCCGAGTTCAAGCGCCGGAGCAGCATGCGGCCGCCATCTAGTCTCGCCGGATGATCGAAGAGCGCACGAAGCGCCTGACGCTCGTCGCCTGCATCCTCGGGTCGGCGATCGTGTTCGTCGACCAGACGGTCGTCAACGTCGCGCTGCCGTCGCTGCGCGAGGACCTCGATGCATCGCTTGCCGACCAGCAGTGGGTCGTCGAGGCCTATCTGCTCATGCTCGCCTCGCTCATGCTCGTGGGCGGGGCGCTCGGCGACCTCTACGGCCGGCGGCGGATCTTCGCGATCGGCGTCGCCGGCTTCGGCGCCGCGTCGCTGGCCTGCGCGATCGCGCCGTCGGTCGGCGTGCTGATCGTCGCGCGCGCGCTGCAGGGCGCCTTCGGCGCGCTGCTCGTGCCCAGCTCGCTGGCGATCATCACCGCCGTCTACCGGCCGGGGGAGCGGGCTGCCGCGATCGGCTCGTGGACGGCGGGCACGAGCGCCGCCATCGCCGTCGGCCCGCCGCTCGGCGGGCTGCTCGTCGACGCGATCTCGTGGCGCGCGATCTTCGCGATGAACCTGCCGCTCGTCGTCGTCTGCCTGTGGC
>JALZJA010000300.1 GCA_030860005.1 Actinomycetota bacterium | reverse complement strand
AAGCGACAGACAGCCACGGCGCCCCGACCGTCGTGCGTCCCGAGATCCAGGCGCTGCGCGCGGTGGCGGTCATGACGGTGGTCGTCTTCCACCTGTGGCCCGACGCGCTGCCGGGCGGCTTCATCGGGGTCGACGTCTTCTTCGCGATCTCGGGCTTTCTCATCACGCTGCATCTCCTGCGCGAGGTCGAGCGCACCGGCCGGGTCTCGATTCCCGGGTTCTGGGCGCGCCGCGCGCGGCGCATCTTGCCGGCGGCGCTCGTCGTGCTGCTGTTCTGCGCGATCACGACGATCACGCTGGTTCCGCAGATCCACTGGAATCAGTTCTTCAAGGAGATCCGCGCGAGCACCGCGTACGTCGAGAACTGGCAGCTCGCGTCCGACGCGGTCGACTATCAGGCCCAGGACAACGCGCAGTCGATCGTCCAGCACTTCTGGTCGCTGTCGGCGGAGGAGCAGTTCTATCTCGTCTGGCCGGTGCTCATCGTGCTCGCCATCGCGCTCGTCTCGCGGCAGCGCCGCCACCGGCGTCGAAAGGGTCCGCCCCGATCGCGCTCGTACGTGCGCCACCGGTCGATCGCGCTCGTGCTCGGGACCTTCACGGCGGCGAGCCTCGCGTACTCGATCCTGCACACCGACGCCAACCCGCTCGAGGCCTACTTCGTGACGCCGACCCGCGCGTGGGAGTTCGGCGCAGGCGGGCTGCTCGCCCTGCTGGCGCTGCGCCCGTCGACGGCCCATCCCGGCCTGCGGGCGCTCGTCTCCTGGGCGGGCATGGGCGCGATAATCGTCACGGTCTTCACCTTCTCGGAGGCGACGCCGTTTCCGAGCTACACGGCCTTGCTGCCGATACTCGGCACCGTCGCCGTCATGTGGGCGGGGGCACCGACCGTGCCATGGGCGGCGACCCCGCTGCTGGCGCTCCCTCCCGTCCAGTTCCTCGGTAACGTGTCCTACTCGATCTACCTTTGGCACTGGCCGCTCATCGTCCTGGCGCCCTTTGCGCTGAAGCGCGACTTGGACACGCCGACGGAGTTCTCAATTCTCGTGCTGACAATTCTCGCCGCCTGGATCACGAAGGTCCTCGTCGAAGACCCTGTGCGCAGGGGGCCGTTCCTCACGCGGCGCAAGGCGCGCTACACGTTCGCTTTCGCGGCCGTGGGCACCGCCATCGTGCTCGGGGCGGTTGCGGGCGGCGACGCGCGCCTCGAGAACGACCTGCGCAAGGCCGAGAAGCAGTCGCTCCAGCTGATCGCCTCGAAGCCGAAATGCTTCGGCGCGGCCTCGCGCGATCCGGAGATACCGTGCAAGAACCCGAAGCTGAGGCGCTCGGTGCAGCCGAGGCCGGCGGTCGCCGCGCGGGCGCGCAACCAGCCGTGTACGAATGTCAAGCCAGAGGTCGTCATCCCCGTGTGCGCGTTCGGCGCCTCCAAGCAGACGGCGACGAAGCGCTTCGCCCTCATGGGTGACAGCCATGCTCAGGCCTGGCGTGCGGCGATGACGGGCGTGGCGAAATCCAAGGGCTGGCAGGGGCTCTCCGTGACGCACACCGGGTGCGGCTTCACGAGGGTCGTCAAGAAGATTCCCGAGCCGTTTCGCTCGCAGTGCGTGGACTGGGTGAAGACCGTCCCGAAATGGTTCGCGACCAACCCCGAGGTGGACACGGTGTTCGTCGTGGGCTTCAGCGGCGGGACGGTTGACGTCGCCGCCGGCAAGGATCCGTACAAGGCCGCGGTGACCGGCTACATGAAGGCGTGGGCGACGCTTCCCGCAAGCGTCAAGCACATCATCGTGCTGCGCGACAACCCGCTTGTGAAGCGCCAGGGCAAGACCGCCGCGTGCGTCGAGCGCGCGATCAGGAAGAAGCGGCGCGCCGGGACCGCGTGTCGGATCTCCCGCCGGCGGGCGCTGCTTCCGGATCCGGCGGTCGCTGCGGCGCAGCGGCTGGCCTCGCCGCGGGTGCAGGTCATCAACCTCACGCGCTTCCTCTGCGACAAGAAGAACTGCTTCCCGGTGATCGGTGGCGCGCTCGTCTACAAGGACCTGCACCACCTCACTCGCGTCTTCTCGACGACGCTCGCGCCGTACATCGCGCGCTACTACGACCGCCTGGCGGCGGGCTGGCCACCAAGCTGAGAGATAGCCTCGAGCGAGGGATCGGTAAAGATCCACCACATGAAGCTGCATGACATCTACGCCCGCGACGGGCACACGTTCTCGTTCGAGTTCTTTCCGCCCAAGACCGATGAGGGCGTCGACAAGCTCTTCGCCGAGGTCGAGGTCCTCAAGACGCTCAACCCGGCGTTCTGCTCGGTGACCTACGGCGCGGGCGGTTCCACGCAGGGCAAGACGGTCGAGATCGTCAGCCGCGTCCACGACGACGCCGGCCTCGAGGCGATGTGCCACCTGACGATCGTCAACCAGCCCAAGTCCCAGGTGCGCGGCGTGCTCCAGCAGCTGCGCGACAACGGCCTGGAGAACATCATCGCCCTGGCGGGCGACCCGCCCGACGGGGTCGAGGTCGACTGGACCGCTCACCCCGACGGCTTCCTGCACTCGCGCGAGCTCGTCGAGGAGGCGCGTGCGTTCGAGGACGACTGGTTTTCGGTCGCGGTCGCGGGCTTCCCGGAGGTCCACCCCCGCGCAGTCAGCCGCGAGAGCGATCTCAAGTACCTCAAGGAGAAGGTCGACGCCGGCGCGACCGCGGTCGTCACGCAGCTCTTCTACGACAACGAGGACTTCTACCGCTACGTCGAGGACGTTCGCGCGGTCGGCATCGAGGTCCCGATCGTTCCGGGCATCATGCCGGTCCTGTCGGCGCCGCAGATCCGCCGTTTCACGTCGATGTGCCATTCGAAGATCCCGCCGCGTCTGGGCGAGCTCCTCGACAAGGTCGAGGACGACAACGAGGCTGCCACCGAAATGGGCATCGAGTACGCGACCGAGCAGGTCCAGGGGCTGCTCGACTTCGGCATCCCCGGAATCCACTTCTACTCGTTGAACCGGTCGCGCTCGGTCAAGGCGATCTTCGAGAACTGCGGGTTGCAGGAGCTGCAGCCGGCGGTGCGCTGAGGCGGCGTTTCCTGAGCAAACGGCCGCTCCGCTATGCGCCGGTCAGCGTGCCGGTGACCGAGAGCACGGCTTTGCGCAGGGGCGTCGCAAAGCAGTTCCCCTGGGTCGGGACGACTACGCCCACCCCGCTGAAGCGCGCGTCGGGAAAGCGTGCCTCCGGGCGGACGACGAGCGCGGTGCGCTGGACGGTCAGCGCTCCCTCCATGTCCTTGTCGCCCGCGGTTGTCGGGACGTTGATGTACATCGTGCCCGAGATGAGGCTCGAGATGCAGGTCACATCGGTGTAGGTCTCCTTGATCGACATTGTGCCGGGGCCCGTCACGCGGTGGCCGTCGATCTTGCCGACACAGGTGATGGATCCGCTGTCAGTGGTGACCGTCCCCGAGGTCGGGGTCATGCTGAAGCCCGGCGTGATGGTGATGGTGAAGAGGTTCGTACACACGGCCGACGTCGTGCCGGCGGCGTGCGCGGGCGCCGCGGCGAGCAGTGCAACGGTGGCCAGTGCGGCCAGCGCCCCGGCGATCCGCAGGCGTCGGTGGGTGGGCGTGGTGCTCATGTCGTCGTCTCCTGTCCCTCGTTGCTCGCTGCCGGCTCGTCGTGGCGCCATCGTGCACCGCGGTGCGCCCCGCGGCGACGTGGAGCGAGCCCTGGGCTTTTGAGACGGCGACCGAGGAGATTCGGCTCAGTCGTCCAGCGGCGCGAGCCACGCCGGCGGCAGGACGGCGCGGATCCGGGCTGGATCGTCGGGCACGAGACGCCGTGCGAGTTGCGCTGCGGGGCGCTCGTCGAGGTGCGACGCGAGATCGTCGAAGCGCAGCAGCATCGCGATGCTGGGCGCGATCTGGAAGTCGGCCGCGTTGAGCTCTGGGCCGTTGAGCAGTCCGGCCTCGATCCATGCGTCGATCTGGTCCAGGCGCGCGGGGAGCAGGGCGAGATCCTCCTCGCCGGCGAAGTCGCTCGCCCGGGCACCGGCGCGTGCCAGGCGCGTGACGAAGCGGCGCGAGATGCGCTGCGCCGGGTGCATGAGCGCGTTGTCGTGGCGCAGAACGGTCATGAACGCGCGCGGGTCGCGCCAAGCGGCGCAAAAGAAGACGCGCCGCACGGCATCCTGGAGTTCCTCGCCCCAGCGCTCGGCCTCGACCACGGCCGCACGCCGCTGCGGGTCGGCCGGGAACAGCGGCGGCTGCGGCGCGAGCTCGTCGAGCTCGCGCGAGATCTCGCGCGAGCCCTGGACGCGGTGCCCGTCGATCTTCAGCGCCGGCACGGTCATCCGCTCGAAACCGCGCCCGAGCATGCCGAACGCATGCGGCCCGACCAGCACGTGCACGCGCTCGTGCTCGATCCCCTTGTGTTCGAGCATGAGCTGCGCGGTCTGCGACGGAGTCGACCCGCTGAACATGTACAGCTTGACCTTGTGTGACACGTGAGTCAGATCCCCTTCAGCGTCACAGTCGGGCCGCCGCCCCTGACGTGCTTGAACCTACCGGTCTCGCCGGTGTAGGTCACGGTCCCCTTGTCCCGGCTGACTGGCGGCGACGTCGAGCGACCCCTGGACTTTTGCGGCGCAGACCGTGGAGAATCGAACGATGCAGGCCAGCGCTCGGGCGGCGACGGCAGGGCTGCTCGAGCGCGAGCGCGAGCGCGAGCGGCTCGAAGCGGCGATCGCGGCGGCGGCCGAGGGCGTCGGCGCCGTGGTGGCGCTCGAGGGAGAGGCGGGGATCGGCAAGTCGTCGCTGCTCATTCACGCATGCGGCGCGGCGAAGGACACGGGGATGCGTGTGCTGCGCGCGCGCGGCGGTGAGCTCGAGCGCGAGTTCGCCTACGGCGTCGTTCGTCAGTTGTTCGAGGCACCGCTCGCATCGGCGTCACCGGCGGATCGCGAGCGCTGGCTGGCGGGCGCCGCGCGTTTCGCGGCGTCGGTCGTGTCGGCCGCAGTGCCCGAGCTCGGGCCCAGCCCGGATCCTCGGTCGCTCCTTCACGGCCTGTACTGGCTGTCGGCGAACCTGTCGATCGAGCGGCCGCTGCTGCTGGCGGTCGATGATGCGCAATGGGCCGACGACGCGTCGATCGCGTTCCTGTCGTATCTCGCGCGCCGCGTCGAGGAGCTCGCGATCGTGATCGTCTACGCCTCACGGGTGGGCGAGGGTGCCAGCCAAGCGTTGCCGGCGGTCGCCGAGCCGGCGCTCGCAAGCACGGTGCTGCGTCCGCAGGCGCTCAGCGCAGAGGCGACGCAGAAGCTCGTCGCGCGGCTGCTTGGCGACGTCGGCTCGACGCGGTTCGCGCGAGCCTGCCATGTTGCCACGGCGGGCAATCCGTTCTTGCTCCGGGAGCTCGTGCGCGCGCTCGACGCCAGTGGCATCGTCCCCGACGACGACACGGCTACGACCCGCATCGAGCAGATCGCGCCAACCTCCATCGCGCGCGCCACGCTGGCAAGGCTGAGGCGGCTCGGTCCGGCAGCCGGCGAGCTTGCGTTCGCCGTTGCGGTGCTCGGAGCGAGCGCCGAGCTGCGTCACGCCGCGGCGCTCGCGCAGCTCGACCTCGATGCCGCCGGGGAGGCCGCCGACGCACTGACGGGCGCCGCGGTCCTGCGCGACGGCCGCCCGCTGGAGTTCATCCATCCGATCGTGCGAACGACGATCTACAACGAGCTGGCGCCCGCCCGGCGCGCTGCGAGTCACAAGCGCGCCGCGCTGCTGCTTGCCCAGGACGGTGGCGGCGATGTCGGGCTCGCGCCGCATCTGCTTGCCACGGAGCCGAGCGGCGATACGTGGGTCGTCGAGCGCTTGCGCGCCGCTGCGCAGGACGTGCGTGAGCGTGCAGCGCCCGACTCGGCGTGCACGTACCTGGACCGGGCTCTGGCTGAGCCGCCGCGAGCGTCCGATCGGCCGGCCGTGCTGCTCGAGCTCGGAACGGCGGAGCTGCGGGCCGAGCGGCCCCGGGCTGCCGCGATCGCGCATCTGCGCAATGCGCTGGAGGACGCGCCCGACGTGCAGATGCGAACCGACGCGGCCGTGGCGCTCGCGTTCGCCCTGGCCTGGAGCGCCCAGGTGCGAGAGGCCATCGAGCTACTCGACCCGGTCATCGCGAAGATCGGCGAGCACGACGAGGAAGCCGCGATGAAGCTCGACGGCCTCGTCGCGTGCTGGTGTCAGCTGGGCGACGCGACGTGGAGGCTGGCGAGGGAGCGCCTGTCGCGCTACGAGGGTCGTCTGCATGGCCGGAGCGCGGGGGAGCGAATGCTCTTGGCCGCGGCCGGCTTCGATGCGGCGCGCCGCGACGAGCCGGCCGAGCGTGCCGCCCAGCTCGCAGAGCTCGCTCTCGGCGATGGCAGGCTGCTTGACGAGCAGCTCCCCGACGCGCCGAACTTCTTCCTGGCGGCCTGGACGCTCGTCGAGGCCGACCGCCTCGAAGAAGCCGAGCGCTACTACGCAATGGCGATCGACAATGCGCGCGCCCGCGGCTCGCTGCCCGGCGTCGCAATCGCGGCGAGCTGCCGCTGCCAGGTTCGCTTCAGGCTGGGGCGAATCGCCGAGGCAGAGGCGGAGGCCCGCAGTGTCCTCGAGGTCGCCCCCATCCGGCGGCTGGCGCTGATCGCATGCGTGCTTGACGCCATGGTTGAGCGGACCGATTTCGACGCTTGCGAGGCCCTGCTCGAAGACGAGGGCATCCGAGAGGACCTCTCGGACGTCCCGATGGCCAACCGGCTGCTCTACAGCCGCGGGCACATGCGACTCGCGGCCGGGGACGCTGCGCGGGCGCTGCGCGACTTCGAGCAGATCCGAGGCCGCGAGCAGCGCTGGGGGCTCGACACCGCGGCGGTCCCGACGCGCGCGTCGGCCGCGCTCGCGCACGCGCGGCTGGGCGAGCACGAGATCGCGCTGCGCCTCGTGGAGGTGGAGCTTCGGCGGGCGCGCCGCTGGGGCACGCCCGGCGCGCTGTCGTTCGCCCTGCGCGCAGCCGGAGCCATCGTGGGCGGTGATCGCGGAATCGAGCTCCTGCGCGAAGCCGCAGCGGCCGCCGAGGACTCGCCGGCGCGCTACGAGCATGCCCGCTCGCTCACCGAGCTGGGTTGCGCCTTGCGGCGCGGCGGTCACCGCCGCGGCGCACGCGAAACGCTCCGCGAAGCACTCGACCTCGCCGACCGCTGCGGCGCGCTACGACTCGCCGGC
>JALZJA010000297.1 GCA_030860005.1 Actinomycetota bacterium | reverse complement strand
TCACCAGCTGCTCGCCGCGGCGCGGGTGACAGAACTCGTCGCGCGGCCGGTCAGCCGAGCCGTCAACGACGCACGACACGACGAGCCGGACTGCCTGGATCCGCCCGAGCAGGCGGCGTTGTTCTAGTGGTTCGTCCTGTAAGTCCGTGCCCGCATGGACGAGCCACGGGGGCCGTCAGGCAAGGACGCAGAATCGAAGGAATACCAAGCGTATTTCGAGATTCGAGGACGCAGCATGGCGGTCATTCGGGGCCGCCCAGGTGGGTGCGGATTTGCAGGATGGACCACTAGGCCTTCGACCCCCGGATCGTCACGCGCTTGATGATGACCGGGTCGATCGGCATCTCCGTCACCGGGTCGGCGGGAACCGCGGCGATCCGCCTCACGGCCCTGCCTGCCCCGATGACGCGCCCGACGACCGCGTAGACCGGATCGAGCACGGCGCCCTGACCCGTGACGATGAAGAACTGGCTGCCCGACGTGCCGCGCTTCTCGTCGGTCGCCTTCGCCATCGCCACGGTGCCGACCGGGTAGCCCTGGCTGCGCCGCGGCGGCTCGACGACCTTGTAGCCGGGACCGCCCTCGCCGCTGCCGAGTGGATCGCCACCCTGGATGACGAAGTTGTTGCCGCCCGGCTTTGCGATCCGGTGAAAGCTCAGCCCGTCGTAGAACCTGCCGCGCGCGAGACCGGCGAACGAGCGGGTCGTCTTGGGGAAGTTCTTCACGTCGAGCTTGATCTGGATCGTCCCGCAATTGGTGCGCAGCGTCGCGACGTAGCGCTTGCGGCGGTTGAGCTTGCGGCGCGACCGCTTGCGCTGCTCCTCGCGCGGCTGGGCCTCCGCGACCGGAGCGCAGCCGTCCTTCGTGCGCCGTGGCGTGACGACCGGCTTGGGCGTCGTCGCCGTCTGCGTTCGTTTGGGCGCGTCTGCCGCCTTGCCGTCGCCGGGTCCCGAGTCCTTGCCGCACGCTCCGAGCGCCAACGCACCGGCCAGGATCGGGATGAGGACGGGGGCGCGTCGCACGGCGAGAGAGCGTAGATCAAACTTCCGCCGTGCACGTAAGCTCGCTCGCCGCGCGGTACGACAACGTCCTGCTCGACCTCGATGGCTGTGTCTGGGTCGGCGACGAGCCGACGCCGGGAGCGGTCGAGGCGGTCGCGGCGCTGCGTGGCGCAGGCAAGGGCTTGGCCTTCGTCACCAACGACGCGCGCGTCGGCGGCGAGGATTTCGTCCGCAAGCTCTGGCGGCTGGGCTTCCAGGCATCGCTCGAGGAGGTCGTCACCGTCGGCGCAGCGCTGCAGTTCTCCCTCGCCGAGCGCTTCCAGGGCGCCGGCGCGATGGTCATCGGCTCGCCGGCGGTCCATCGCCACGTCGAGGCCGCGGGCCTGCGGATCCTCAACGACACCGCGTTCGCCGGCCGTGCCGAGGTCGTCGTCGTGGCGGGTCACGAGCGCTTCAACTACGACGAGCTGCGCGCCGCCACGCAGGCGGCGCTGCGTGGCGCGTTCATCCTCGGGGCCGGCCGTGACGCAACGTTCCCGATGCCGGACGGGCCCTGGCCTGGATCCGGAGCGATCCTCGCGGCGGTGGAGACCGCGTGCGGCCGCAGGGCCGAGACGGTCGGCAAGCCCGCGGCGGGGCTGCTGATGACCGCGCTGGACCGGCTCGGCCCGGGACGCGCGCTCATGATCGGCGACCGCATCGACGCCGACCTCGGCGGCGCCAATGCCGCCGGCATCGACGCCGCGATCGTCCTCACGGGCGTGGCGGATCGCGAAGGGGCCGAGGCGGCGAAGGATCCCGGTCCGGTGGCGATCGGCGAGCGGCTGGAGACGCTCGTGCTGGGTGGCGGTTAGGGCAATGCGCCAGAAGCGGGGGGTTGAGCCGGGGTTGGGCGGAAACCAGCCTCATTTTCCCGTTTTCCGCCCAACGATGAAGAGAGGTCTGGCGCCACGGTGATGCTGACCGCGAAGATCGCCGTCGCGCGCGCGGCCGGCGCGCTGTCGCGCCGCAGCGGACGGGGCGCGACGAGCCTGCCGGGCAAGCTGCTCATGCGCCCCGAGCCGCGGGCGATCGGTCGGCTCGCCGACCGCCTGGAGGGCGGCAGCGCGGTCATCTCGGCGACGAACGGCAAGACGACGACCGCGGCGATGGTCGCGGCGATCCTCGAGCGCGGCGGCGCGCGGCTCGTGCACAACCGCGCCGGCGCGAACATGGCCGGCGGCGTGGCGACCGCGTTGCTGAACGCCGCGCGCGGCGACGGAATCGACGGCGACGCGGGGCTATTCGAGGTCGACGAGTTCTGGCTGGATCGCGTCGTCCCGCAGCTGCGCCCGCGCGCGCTGCTGCTCGCAAACCTCTTCCGCGACCAGCTCGACCGCTACGGCGAGCTCGAGACGATCGCCGATCGCTGGGGCGCGGCCGTCGCCGC
>JALZJA010000296.1 GCA_030860005.1 Actinomycetota bacterium | reverse complement strand
GCATTCCCCTCTTCGCCGTCCTCGCCATCTTCGCTGCCCTGCCCAGCGCCGCCTCCGCGCAGGCCGGTGCAGCGAGCCCGATCTTCATCAACGAGATCCACTACGACAATGTCGGCACCGATTCCGGCGAGGCGATCGAAGTGGTTGCGCCCGAAGGCACGAACCTGTCGGGCTACTCGCTTGTGCTCTACAACGGCAGCGGCGGCGCCTCGTACGACACGAAAGCGGTGTCCGGCACGGTCGGCGCGTCGAAGACCGTCACGCAGACCTATCCGGTCAACGGCGTCCAAAACGGCTCGCCCGATGGCGTCGCGCTCGTCGGGCCCGGCAACACCGTGATCCAGTTTCTCTCCTACGAGGGCGCGTTCACCGCTGTAGGCGGGCCGGCGACCGGCGTCACGAGCACGGACATCGGCGTAAGTGAGAACGGCAGCGAGGCAACCGGCCTGTCCCTCCAGCTCTCCGGTGACGGCGACTCCTACGACGGCTTCACCTGGCAGGCCGTGCGCGCGAGTAGCTTCGGCGTACTCAACGCCGGGCAGACCTATACTGCCTCCGGCACCGGCACCGGCGGCGGCGGCGGCGACCCGACACCACCGGCGCCGTGCGCCATGGCCATCGACCCGATCTCCGAGGTCCAAGGCCGCGGCGACGCAACGCCGTGCGCCGGCCAGGTCGTCACCGTCGAGGGCGTCGTCACCGGCGACTTTCAGGGTGCAGGCAACCTCAATGGCGTCTTCATCCAGGACCCGACGGGCGACGGCAACGTGGCCACCTCCGAAGGCCTCTTCGTCTTCGACCCGAGCGGCCAGGAGCTCGCCACGGGCGACCGCGTTCGCGTCACCGGCAAGGCGATCGAGTTCAGTGGCCTCACGGAACTCACGATGGTTTCCGCTACCGAGGTGCTCGCCTCGGGGGTCGCGCTGCCGGCCACAACGGCGTTCGATCTCCCGGCAGACAGCAACGCCCGCGAACGGCTGGAGGGCATGCGCATCGTCGCCCCGGAGGGGCTCTCGGTGACCGAGTCGCGCAACGCCGATAACTTCGGCGAGCTGCGGCTAAGCTCCGGCGGGGTCCTCTCGAGCCCGACCGAGGTCGCTGAGCCGGGTTCCGCGGCGGATGCCGTCGCCGCCGAGAACGCGCGGCGCAGCATCATCCTCGACGACGCCAAGAGCCCGGCGAACCCGCGCCCGGTGCCGTACTTCACCCCGGTCGACTCGCTGCGCCGCGGTGACACAACACGCGGCCTGACCGGCATCATGTCCTTTGGCTTCGGGCAGTACCGCGTGCAGCCCACGGCGGAACCCACCTTCACGGAGAACAACCCGCGGCCGGCGGCCCCGGACGCGGTCGGCGGCGACGTCCAGGTCGGCTCGTTCAACGTGCTGAACTACTTCATCACGTTCGGTCGCTCCGAGGATCGCGGCGCAGACAACGAGGCGGAGTTCAACCAGCAGGAGGCCAAGATCGTCGATGCGATCAACAGCCTCGGTGCCGAGGTCGTCGCGCTGCAGGAGATCCAGGACACCAGTGACGAGGCCGCGTTGGGCAACGACCCCGACGCGGCCCTTGACAGCCTGGTGGCCGCGCTGAACGCCGACCCGGACAGCAACCTGAGCTGGGCGAAGGTGCCCGCGCCGACGCCCTACACGAACACGGACGAGATCCGCAACGCGTTCATCTACCAACCCTCGAAGGTCGCGCGTATCGGCGCGCCGGGCGCGCTGAACCACGCAGCGTTCGCCAACGCCCGCACGCCGCTGTCGCAGACGTTCAGGAGCGGCGCGGAGAAGCTCACCGTCATCGGCAACCACTTCAAGTCCAAGAGCGGCACGGGCACAGGGGACAACGCCAACACGGGGCAGGGCAGCTTCAACGGGGACCGCGTCCGCCAGGCGCAGGCGCTGAAGGAGTACATCGAGGACCTGCAGACATCCAACGACGACGCGGACGTCCTTGCGCTCGGCGATCTGAACAGCTACACGCACGAGGACCCGATCGATGTCCTCGTCGAGGACGGCGGCCTGATCGACGTGGCGACCTCCCACATCGCTGAGGCCGACCGCTACTCGTTCGTCTTCGACGGCGCCCAGGGCAACCTGGACCATGAGATCGCCACGCCGGAGCTGGCCGCGAAGATCACCGGGGCCGACATCTGGCACATCAACGCCGATGAGCCCGACGCGTTCCAGTACACGGGCCCGGAAGAGTTCTTCGCGCCCAACGCGTTCGCCGCCTCCGACCACGACCCGTCCGTCGTCGGCCTGAAAACGGGGAGGCCGCCGGCGCCTCGGTGATCTCAAACCGCCCGCCGCACAGCTCCCAATCAGAGCTGCTCGACGCACAGCTCCCAATCAGAGCTGCTCGAGTGGCGCCCAGGGGCTCCCTTCGCGCGCGGCGGCGGTGGCAATGATGCGCCGCCCGAGGGTGAACGTCTCTCCCGCTGCGATCGTTACCTGCCGCTGCGTCATCACCCAGATGCCGGCCGCGTACGCGATCCACCCGCCCTCGTCGTAGACGAGCCCGTAGAGCTGGCCGTCGGTTCCCGTCATCGCAATCCAGCGCCCGGCCGGCGTGTAGTCGCTAGGACCCGAGGTGATCGTCGCGTGGCCCGCGACGCCGCTGCGCTGGCCGGCACCATCGTGGTCGATCACGTCACCCACCCACACTGTCAGCGGGGCGGCTCCGCCGTTCGCGAACGCGCTGTGCGCCGCGATCCAGCGCGCGCCGGCCTCGAGCCGATAGGTCGTGACGACCTCCAGCTGCGGTGCCTGCGTGCAAGCGCCGACCGCGCGTACCACGCCGGGCTCGGGCACCGTGACGGCGGTGTTGCGCACCGTGCGCTGCTGCCAGGCGTTGCCGCCGCGCGGCTGCGCGAGAGAGGCGTACGGCAGGTTCATCCAGTCGAGCTGATCGGCGAAGCCGCGCGCCGCGAGATCACGCGGCTTGCCTCGCGTCGCCGGCGCGAGCTGGCTGTCCTCGGTGACGGCAGCGATCGCGACGGCGACCTCGCCGTTCTCGAGGACGATGTCCTGTGCAGTCCCCTCGGCCAGCGGGCCAGGCAGGATTCGGCCCGTGGCGGCGCGCAGCGTGACCGGCGTCAGCGCGAAGTCGACCCGGCTCACGCGGTCCTCCGTCACCGTCACCGTGCGCCGTGCGAGCTCAAAGCCAACGCCGTTGGCCGTCAACTCGTAGGTCCCGGGCGCAGCGAAGACGCTCGCCTCGCCGTGCGCGTCGCTGAGGCGTGCGATGAGCAGCCTGCCCGCGCTGTCGCGGACCTCCAACTGCACAGAGGTCAGCGCGGCGCCGTCGGCGGCGGACGTCATGCGGCTCGCGACCCCGGTGCCGGCGTCCAGGCGCACCGGCCCCGGCCGACCATCCGCCACCTCGAAGGCGGCCAAGAGGTGAGCGGGCGATGCGGGGTCGCGCGGCGCCGTCACGATCCGCAAGTCGGTGCGCCACCGCTCCGGCGAGATCTCGCAGAGCAGGTAGCCGCGGTAGGCGCCCTCGTAGAAGCGCACCTGCGGGTTGGCTGGCAGCCCGAGGCGCACCGACGCGTCCCAGCCGCAGCCGGAGGAGATCGAGGTTCCGGCGAACTCCGAGGCGACGGTTCGGCCGTCGCGATCGAGGTCGTTGACCCAGCTCGAGTGCCAGTCGCCGGCGAGCACGACCGGGTTCGTGACGCCGCCCGTCGCGAACGCGTCAAGGATCCGCTCGCGGGCGGCGGGATAGCCGTCCCAGGCGTCGAGGGCGCGGTATTCGTCGGGACCTACGTCGTAGTCGTAGGGCGCCATGATCGTCTGCTGCGCCAGGACGTTCCAGCGCGCCCTGGACGCGGCGAGGCCGTCGAGCACCCAGCGCTCCTGCGCGGGACCGAGCATGGTGCGGCTCGGGTCGTCCTCCTCACCGCAGGTCGGCCCGATGAAGGGGTCGCCGCAAGGCTGGTCGGAGCGGTACTGGCGACCGTCAAGGACGGAGAACTCGGCCAGCCGGCCCCAGGCGAAGCGCCGGTACAGCAGCGTGTCGGGCCCGCTGGGCATCGCGGTCCGGCGCAGCGGCAGGTGCTCGTAGTAGGCCTGGTAGGCGTTTGCTCGGCGCTCGAGGAACGGCCGCCCGTCAGGCGAGCTGCCGATCCCCGCCGCGTAGTTGTTGATCACCTCGTGGTCATCCCAGGTGACCACGAACGGGAAGCGCGCGTGCGCTTGGCGCAGGTCGGGCGACGTCCTGTAGAGGGCGTGCAGGCGGCGAAACTCCTCCAGCGAGCCGCCTGACGTCTCGTAGATGTAGTCTCCGAGGTGCAGCACCAGGTCGACGTCCTGCTCGGCCATGTCGCGGTATGCCGGGTACGGGCCGCCCACCCACGCTTGACAGGAGGCGACGGCGAGGCGCAGGCGCTCAGCCTTGGCCCCCGGCGTCGGCAGCGTGCGCGTCCGCCCGATCCGGCTGTCGGCGCCCAGCGCCGAGAAGCGGTACCAGTACCAGCTATCCGGCGCGAGATCTGAGACCTCGACGTGCACGGCGTGAGCCTCGGCCGAGTCAGCAGTCACCTCGCCATGCTGGATGACCCGCGCGAACCCCTCGTCGCGGGCGAGCTCCCAGCGGACGGCTACCGGCTCCGGCGGCATTCCGCCGCCGTCGAGCGGTGCCGGCGCCAGCCGCGTCCAGAGCACCACCGAATCGTGCGCGGGATCGCCGGAGGCCACACCGAGAGCGAACGGTCCCGGGTCGAGGTCCGCGGCGGTCGCCGTCGCCGGCTCGCGGAGCCGGCCGATCGCCGCCACTCCCGCCGCCGCGCCGCCCGCGAGGGTCAGAAAACGTCGTCGATCGAGGTTCATGCGCGACCACGCTAAGAGCCGTCTTCGCCGCGGATGTAATCCATCCGTGACCGCGCGCGACAACGGCCGGACCTTGCCGCAGCGATGCGCGGCAGCAGGCGAGCGGCCCTGCGTCTCACTCCGCGTCGCTGCGTTTCATCTCGCTGTCGCGAACGGCTTCACCTGCATGCCGTCTCACAGCGGTCGCTCTGCCGATGGTTAGCCTCGGTTCCCGGCGCGGCCGTTTCCAGAGGCACTGTCCCACGAGACGTAGGGCTCGGTGGGCTGAGGGTCGTAGCGCAGCAGAAACTGTTCCAGCGCGTCGAGATGGTCGGTGTTGATGTAGTCGACTCGGGCGGCGAGCAGCTCCTGCCACACGGCCTCGCGCTGTGGCGACACCTCGGGCGTCGCCCAGAAGCGCACACGCTGGCCATTGGCGTGAGCCGTCTGCACGATGAGCCTGAGCTTCTCGCGCTCCGCCGCGGGCATCGGCCCGATCCCCTGCCAGGTGAAGCTTCTCGTCCAGTTGTCGCTGATCAGCGGCACGAAGGTCTGGTCGGTGGCGTTGCCGAGGTCGCTCAGACGGCCGTCGTAAGCGGCATAGCGGACGGGCTGTTGCTGCATGAGCTCGCGAGGACGGTTGCCCGAGACGATGGTGGTGACGGCGCCGTCCTTGACGCCGTATGGCCCGAAGGTGGTGAGCATCCGCTGATGGCGCCGCAGTTCTCTGTGCAGCGCCAGGTATGTCGGGACGGCGTCGGACTTGATGTCGATGAGCAGCGTGAAGTAGTCGGGATCACCCGGATAGACCGAGCCGCCGTTGCGCTTGACGATTTCCCGCAGCGCAGCGAGGTAGAGCGACTCGAGCGTGCGGCCGGGCTGCACGTTCTCGCGGTCGTGGGCGACGAGCAGCTCCCCGTCGACCAGCCACACGTCGGCCTCGACGCTCTTGAAACCGTTGCTCAGCGCGTCGTAGAGCGGGCGGTCGTGCTCGTAATCATTGTGGGCGTGGGCTCTTTCAAGCCCCGACGAGCCGGCGCCGTCGGAGTGCGACCGGACGGGATCGACAGCAAGAGCTGACGGGGACGAAGCGAGTACGGCCATGAGGGCGACGGCCAGGACAAAGGCCGCACGAGGTCTCGCCAGAACGGACATCTTTCCTCCCTTGCTGTGGTTCACGACGGGGCGTGTCACGCACCGAAGCTAACGGCGGGCGGCGCGGCGAGGTTACGGGCATGAGAACTTGAGGAGACGACCTCGTCCTCACGGGCCTGTCTGCGGCGGACTCTCCGCCTCATCGAGGTCGGCGTTGAGGCCAACCGGCATCCAGAAATCGGCGTTCTCGCCGAACGGCCCGTCGAGTTTCTCCGCGGCCGCCGGGGATCGCCTTGCTGCCGTGCTTGAGGACCGTGAGGCGAAACGTGCCGCGCAGCGGCGCCTCGAGCGCGGTCAGCGCGACCTCACCAGAAGGACCAGTTTCGGCGGGTGCGCACGGCCGCTCATTAACCCAGCCTGAAAGGCAAAGCGGTGGTGCCCTCGACACTCCCGCGCATTCAGTAGCTGAAGACTGTCGAGCCCTCGTCCCCAAGCCAATCCCACATCGGCGTGGCTCCCGCCAAGCGGGCATTGGCGACGAAGGCGTCGGCATCCATCTTGCGCGCCTTCACACAGATCGGGCACACCAGCAACTCACCCCCACCCTCCGCAAACTGCTCGAACAGCCGCGGGAGCGGCGGGCATCCATCACAAGCGACGCCCTCGGCATGACCCGGCACCGCCAGACGTACGGCTTCCTTGGTCAGGAACATCGCGACATCGCGGCCGCGTTCCAAAGCGGCGCCCGCAACAAGAAACGCAACGGTTACGCGCTCGCCATCCTCAAGGCCCGTCGCCAAGTTGATCAGCACCTTCTCAGCCATAACCCTCTTCCTTCCCAGCCGGTTCGCCGCTGTGTCCGCGGCAGCATCCCGCCTCGATCGTCGGCACGCAAGCCGGACATTCCAGAGCCACAAGACCGCAGGAAACGACGCAGGCTGCCCCTCGGACGACACGCGGGTGGCCGGCCGACCGAGAGCAGTGGATCTTGCGCGATCCGCAAGCGACCCAGAGAGGAGGACGTAGACGATGTCTGCGTCCTGCTCGTTGTCAGCCCGCGGGCCAGTGCGCCGCGACGATCCAGTTCTGCGGCGACCTGGTGCATCTGACCGCGCACGGCATGATTACCGCGGTGGCAGCGGGGTGTGGCGCGTTGACATGTCGCGTAGGCGGGTCTACGTTGATTCACGGGCGCTGAGCTAAGGGGCGTCATGCGCAATCCGATTCGCAACGAAACAGATGCCTTCTATCTCGCTGTCGGCGGGACCGGGCTGACAGGCGTTTCGTTGGCGCTCGGTGCGCTGGTCAACCCGATCGCCGGCGGAGCACTCTTCGCGGGTGGTCTGATCGGCGCGTTCGTCTGGGAGATCTCCACCAAGGATCCCAACCGTCGTCGGCCGCTCAGCGAGGCGGCAGCCGACGGACGTCACACCGCCCCGTCGACGCGAGACAGAGTGCTCGTCGTTGCCAACCGCACGTTGCAGGGCGAGGATCTCGAGGCAATCCTCCGCAGTCGCGCCGAGCGCGGTGCCGAGCTGCGCGTGGTGGTCCCGATTCTGGTCTCGCGCGCGCGCTACATCGCCTCGGACGTCGACACGGAGCTAATAGAAGCGCACGAACGTCTTGTCGCCGCACTCGCCTGGGCTCACGATGCGGGGTTCGAAGCCAGTGGCAAGGTCGGAGACCCGAACGTCGCGCTGGGCGCGATCGAGGACGAGCTACGCCTGTTCGCGGCCAACGAGGTGGTGATCTCGACTCTCCCGCCCGGCAAGTCAAACTGGCTTGAGACGGGCATCGTCGAGCGCCTGCGCGAGGAACTGGAGATCCCCGTCACACACGTCATCGTCAACCTCGCCGCTTGAGACACGAGCACTAGCCTGCTTCCGCGCCGCCGTTCGGGTTTGATTCGCAAGGTCGTTACCTGCGTCCCGTCCCGCACCGATCCGGCCGCGGTGGCACCGCTTCTTTGCGGCCCTGAGCCGTTAGTCGGAAGTCGCTTCCGTCGAGCGCGACCACCTCCGCGCTCGGGAACGCCTGGCGCTGGCGCTCGGCGTGCTTGACCGATATGTACGGGTCGTGGGGCCCCCACACGACGAGCGCCGGTGGGTCGATATCGCGCATCGCCGGCAGTAGTGCCTCCAGCGCGCCCGGCCGTGTCGCTCGGTAGAGCCGTAGCACCGCGCGTTTGGTGCCCCAGTCGTAGTCGCGGTACATCCGGTCGATGAAGTGGCGTGGCAGCCCGCGCGGGTTGCCGTGCCGCAGCAGCAGCCGCAGCCCGGG
>JALZJA010000279.1 GCA_030860005.1 Actinomycetota bacterium | reverse complement strand
TGGGCGGCTCGATGCCGAACGGCAGCTGCCAGCCGCCGAGGAACATCGTCACGGCGATGCCGGAGACGACGAGGATGTTCACGTACTCCGAAAAGAAGTACGCCGCGAACTTGCCGCCGCCGTACTCGGTGTTGTAGCCGGCGACGAGCTCGGCGTCGGCCTCGGGCAGGTCGAACGGCGGGCGGTTGGTCTCCGCGAAGCCGGCGACGAGGAAGATGAGGAATCCGACGAACTGGGGAACGACATACCACATGCCCTCCTGCGCCTCGACGATGCCGGTCAGCGACAGCGTCCCGGCCGTCATCAGCACGCCGACGAGCGACAGGCCCATCGCGACCTCGTAGGAGATGAGCTGCGCGGCGGCGCGCATCGCGCCGAGGAACGAGTACTTCGAGCCGCTTGCCCAGCCGCCCAGCATCAGGCCGTAGAAGGCGATCGCGCCGAACGCGAAGACGTAGAGCACGCCGATGCCGACGTCGAGGCCGTAGAGGCCGACCTCCTCACCGAAGATGTCGACGGTGTTGCCGAACGGGATGATCGCGAACGCCGCGAGCGCGGTCAAAAGCGAGATCACCGGCGCCAATGTGTAGAGGAAGCCGATGCTCGTGTTCGGCCGGAAGTCCTCCTTCGTCGCGAGCTTGACGATGTCGGCGAGCGGCTGCAGGAAGCCCAACGGTCCGACGCGGTTGGGCCCGTAGCGCTGCTGGAAGCGGCCCAGCAGCTTGCGCTCGAGGATCAGCACGACCGGCACGATCTGAACGGCCACCAGGAAGATGACCACCGATTTGATGATCTGGACGTACCACTCCTCGGCGTACCCGACGGTCGCGAGGAAAGAGATGTTTCCTCCTCCGGTCATCGCGAGCGATGACCTTCGGGGAGAGAAAGGTTTCGTCCTCCGGTCATCGCGAGCGATGACCTTCGGACGACGTTACAAGTGCGATCTCCACGAGGCCCGCATCGAGCTCGCTCGCCGAGTTCTCATCCAGCCCCTCCTCGAGGAACACGCTGCCCGCGGGGATGCCGGAGCGCAACGCGACCGCCGCGCTGATCCGTGTCCCATTCGAGCCGATGACGACGTCGTCGCCATGGGCGACCCCGAGGCGCCGCGCGTCGACCGGGTTCATCTCCGCGCGCTGCACGTGGCGCAGGAACTTCAACGCCGGCGAGCGCTCGACCTCGGGCGCCGCCCAGATCGAGCGGAAGGTGCCGAGTCTCAGGGCGCCAACCCCCCCGTCCTGGGGCGGTCCCGGTGAAGGCGCATGCGGCGGGGCCTCGAGCCCGAACGGGCCGGGGTCGCCCTCCGGCCAGGCCGTCGCGTTCGCGGGTCGGGCCGGCCAGCGCACGCCGCGGCCGCCGATCTCGTCGAGCGTCAGACCGGCATAGAACGGGATGGCTTCGAACAGCACCGACGAGGCCATCGCCCCGGTACCCACGCCGGGATCGTGGCCCAGGCGCTTGCACAGGTCGGCGAGCACGTGCCACTCGGCGCGCACCTCGCCGGGCCGCGCGATCGCCGGGCGCAGGCGCTGAAGGCGCCCGTCGGGGTGCACGATCGTCCCCTCCTTCTCGGCGTAGGCCTCGGCGGGGAAGACGACCGTCGCGTGCTCGCGGATGCCCTCGGTGAGAAAGTCCGTGTACGCCACGACGGTCTGCGCCCGGTTCAGCGCCTTCGTCCACGTGCGGCGGCCCGGCAGGTCGCGCAGCGGATCGACGTGCAGCAGCACGACCCCTTCGAGCTGACCCACGGCGACGGCGCGCCCGATCTCGGCGCTGTCGAGGCCCTCGTGGCTGACGGGCGTCAGGCCCGGCCCGGCGTTCGGCAGCACGCCGACCTCGCGCAGACCGCGGCCGTTCGTGCCGGCGGGCAGCTCCAGCAGGCCGGCGCCGTCGTGGCCGGGCGTGATGACCCGGCCGGCGACGTTCAGCAGCGCGCGGGCGGCGTGGCCGCCGCGGGTGCCGTGCGTCAGGCGCTCGCCGTAGACGATCACGACGTCACCTGTCCCCCCTGTGCCCTGCGAGCCGCCAGGCGAGCGGGTATGCGAGCCGTCAGGCGAGCGGGTATCG
>JALZJA010000277.1 GCA_030860005.1 Actinomycetota bacterium | reverse complement strand
CGGAGGCGGCCTCGCTGAAGCCGAGCTGGCGCAGCACGGACGGCCGCCGATCGTAATCGGGGGGCTCCTCCAGCGCTCGGCGCAGGTAGCTGGCGGCGGATTCCGGCGCGCCGAGCGCCAGCGCGCCCGCCGCCGAGGCGCACAGCACGTCGATGACCCAGCCTTCGCCCGTCCCGGGGCTCTGGAGCAGGTGGGCGGCGGTTCGCTCGGGCGCGATGTCCTCGTGGCGCAGGATCTCGGCGGCCCGGCGGTGCAGCGCCGTGCGCTCGCCCGTGCCGATGTCGGCGTACACGGCCGACGCGAGCAGCGGGTGCGCGAAGGCGAGCGTCTCGGGCGTGGGCGGGCGCAGGATGTCGCTGGCGGCCAAGGCGTCTGCGGCGGCGGCCACCGTGTCGAGCTCGCGCCGGGTCAGCGCGACGACGTGGCGCAGCTGGGCGTCCTTGCCGAGCACCGCGACAGCGCGGGCGACGCCGGCCGCATCGTCGGAGAGCCGCATGAGACGCACGGCGACCGCGCGCAACACCGCCTCTGGGGCCAGCGTGCCGATGCGCGGCGCGTTGCGCGCCGTCGGCTCCCAGCCCTCCGCCAGCACGGCCCCGATGAGCTCGCCCAGCAGAAACGAGTTGCCTTCGGTCATGCGCCAGCAGGCGTTGCTGAAGACCTCTTCGGCGCCGGCCAGGGCCGATCCGACCATCGTGTGGGCGGCGTCACGCGAGAGCGCCTGGGGGCGCAGGCGGCGGCTCGTGACGTGCGCGGCGATCTGCCCGAGCAGGTCATCCGGTGCGCGCGGCTCGCCCAAACGCCGGGCAGCGATGATCGTGACCGCCATCTCGTCGAGCCGTTGGAGGAGGTAGAGCGCCAGCCGCAGCGACGGGCGGTCGGCCCAGTGAGCGTCGTCGATGACGATGAGCACCGGCCCCGCGTCGGCGAGGTTCGACAGCAGCCAGAAGAGCCCGTGCATGACGGAGTAGGAGCGCTCGTCGGCCTCGTTGCCGCCCCAGCTCGTCGGCCGCTCCAGCAGCGGTCCCGCGAGCCCGGCCGACCCGGCCAGCAGGCGGTCGCGCGTCTCGTCATCGGCGCCCGCCAGCAACGGCTCGAAGAGCTGGAGCGCGACGCCGAAGGCGAAGTCGCTCTCCAGCTCGGAGGCACGGGCTCGCAGGACCGTCGTCGCGGTCTCGCGCGCGCGTCCCACGGCGGCGTCCAGCAGCGAGGTCTTGCCGATCCCGGCATGACCCTCGATGAGCAGTAGCCGGCCGTTGGCTGCCCGCGCAGCGGCCAAGACATCCTCCACCGCCCGCAACTCCGCCTCCCGCTCGAGGAGGACACCGCTCCCGTGACTACCTGTCGCGACTCGTGAGCTCTTGGTCAAAAGACTGGGGAGCCTCCCTAGTGTGCCGGGGAAGGCAAGCGGCTACAAAGAGCCTAGCGGCTGACCGGGAGCGTCGGCCGAAGCGCACGACACGGACGTCGAGCGAGCGCTGACTTGTACGCGGAGCGCATGGAGGCTTTACCGACCCGGGACCAGGACGGTCTCGGGTCCGCGTGCTTAACGGCCGTCTTCTGTCGGGCTTGATTTCCTCTCTCCGAACGGGTAGATGCTGCATACCCAACCAGGGGAGAGTCGACATGCTTGACGAGCAGCCGGAGGCACCCGACCCCGAGGCGACGGATGGCGCCCAAGAGAACGAGCCGGAGGAGCCGACCGCGATCGAGGACGACGACAACGAAACGGCGGCGACCGACGACGCGCCCGAGGGTGCCGCGGACGATGCGACGGACTCGGCTGAGGCAGAGGAAGAGGAAGAGGCTCCCGCAGAGGCAGAGGCGGAGGAAGAGGCTCCAGCCGAAGCCGAAGCCGAGGACGAGGCACCAGCCGAAGCCGAAGCCGAGGAAGAGGCACCAGCCGAGGCGGAGGCGCCAGCCGATTCCGACATCGGCCTCGATACCGATGGGGACGACGACGAAGAGGAGACGGTCAAGCCCGAGACCCAGGAGTACATCGACCAGGATGAGACCGTCCTCCACACCAAGGAGGACGACGACAGCCCGGTGCCGACCGAGTTCCGCACGCCGCCCGGCGTCGCACCGGGGCTCGTCCCCGGAGGCCCCGAGGACCGCGAAACCCCGCCGCGCTCGACGAGCTGACGCACCACGGTCGCAGGCGCCGCACTGACGAGCGCGTCGTCATGGCTGAACGTGACGGGCGGGAAGGGGAGATCATGCACGGCCCTTCCCGTCCGGTTCGCTCAGGCGCGGCGAGGCGCCGTCAGGCGGACTGGGCCCACTGGGCTTCGGCCAGGTCGCCCTCGGGCAGCTCGTCGGGCGCCGGTATCCCCGGCGTGTCGCGCAGGTACCACTCGGCGTCGAGCGCGGCCTGTGTGCCCGAGCCGGCGGCGGTGACGGCCTGGCGGTACGTGTGGTCGACGACGTCGCCGGATGCGAAGACGCCGGGGCGGTTCGTGCGCGTCGAGCGGCCCTCGGTGATGACGTAGCCCTCGTCGTCGCGCTCGATCTGGCCCTCGACGAGCTGTGACTGCGGCTCGTGGCCGATCGCGATGAAGGCGCCGCTGATCGGAACCTCGACGTCCTCGCCGGTGTCGCGGTGCCTCAGCCGCGCGTGGTCCAGCGAGCCGTCGTCGCCGGCGACGAACTCGTCGGGCGTGTACGGCGTCATCCACTCGATGTTGTCGATCGACCGCGCCCGCTCGAGCATGATCTTCGACGCGCGGAACTCGTCGCGCCGGTGCACGACGATGACCTTCGACGCGAACTTCGACAGGAAGATCGCCTCCTCCATCGCGCTGTCGCCGCCTCCGACGATCATCGTTGGCTTGTCCTTGAAGAAGGCGGCGTCGCACGTGGCGCAGAAGCTCACGCCGCGGCCGCCGAGCTCCTCCTCGCCGGTGATCTCGAGCTTCTTGTGCTCCGCGCCCATCGCCAGGATCACGGTGCGTGCCTGGTAGGAGTCCTTGCCGACCCAGACGCTGTGCACGCCGCCGGGCTCGTCGGAGAACGCGACCTTCGTCGCCTCGTCGGTGATGAAGCGCGTGCCGAAGCGCTCCGCCTGGTCGCGGAACTTCTGCATGAGCTCCGGTCCCATGATCCCGTCGGGGAAGCCGGGGTAGTTCTCGACGTCGGTCGTCTGCTGGAGCAGCCCGCCCCAGAGGAATCCCTCGATGACGAGCGGCTGAAGATTGGCTCGCGACGTGTAGAGCGCGGCCGTGTAGCCGGCGGGCCCGGAGCCGACGATGATGACGTTCTCTGGCTTATCTTTAGTCACTTCAGAAAGTATAGTGCTTCGTCCCCCGAACCCTCGGGGAGCGATTACCCCGCCGGCGGATCATGCACGCGCCGCCGCCGTGACGTCGGAACCGGGCCGGTCCTCGCGCCAGCGCGCGACGGTGCGGCGCAGCTGGAAGTACGCGATCGCGCCCGGGATCGTCGGCAGCCAGAACGCGAACAGGCGGTAGACCAGCACCGCGGGAATCGCGACAGGCGCCGGAACGCCGAACGCGAGAAACGCTCCGATCATGCCGCCGTCCACCCCACCGACGCCGCCGGGCAGCGGCAGCAGGTTGCCCAGGAAGCCCACGAAGAACGCCTGGATGACCACCGGCCACGGCGGCGGGTCGCCGAACGCGTGGAAGCACGCCCACAGGATCGCGATGTTGAAGCCCCAGTAGGCGACCGCACCGAGCAGGGCGGGATCGCGCTCGCGCACGTGGCACAGCGCCTCGCGCAGTCCGGCGGAGAACGCTGCCGGCGCATGGGACAGTCGCTGGGCGAGCCGCGCAAGGCGTCCGCCGCGCTGCGCGAAGCCCTCCAGGCGGCGCTGCAGGTCGGGCGGCACGCGCGACAGCGCCAGCGCCAGCGCGATAACCACGAGCCCGAAGATCGCCGGGATGACCGTCATGGCGAACCGCTTCGGGCCCGGCAACAGGCCGAAGTAGATGCCGAAGCCGCAAACGACGAGCGCGACCATGTACACCGCGTAGGTGAGGATCAAGAACGCGAGCGTCTTGTCGGCGACCGTGCGGCGCGGCATCCCCGCGCGCCGCAGCGCCCACGCCGTCAGCGCGATCCCACCCGCCCCGCCCGCCGCGAACAGCCGCGTCGCGGCGAGCCCGGCCATCGTGATCTCGTAGCTCGCGCGCCAGTCGATCCGCGAGCCGTCGCCGATGAAGATGCCGCGGAACATGAGCATGTAGCCGACGAACGATCCCACCGTGAATACGGCCGCAGCCGCGAGCCAGATGCGGCTGCCCTCACCGAACTTGTCGCGGGTGTCCTCCAGGTCGCCCGCGAGCTGGGGCAGGACGAAATACAAGAAGGCGATCGCCGAGACGATGAAAAAGCAGAACAGCAACGCGCCCTTGCGCGTGATCTGCACACGCGGCATCGCCTCATCGAGGTCGTCCTCTTCCTCTTCGGGCTCCGGCGGATCGACCTCTCTGGGCTTGTCCATCCTTGTCCACGGCTTAGGCGCGTTACGAGCACGCGCGAGTATAGGTAGGGGTCGGGACCCTGCGAAATCGGACCGGCCCTCCCGGCCCGCTCCTCGGGTCAGCTCGCGGCGGCGCGCGCGGCTGCGCCCTCGTCGACGAGGGAGCCGATCAGGCGGCTCGTCTCGTCGGCCTCCGGATGCCACTGCACGCCAAGCGCATAGCGGTTGGCGTCGAGCTCGAGCGCCTCCGGCAGGTCGTCCATCTCGGCCCAGCCGGTCACCCGCAGCCCCTCTCCGACGCGATCGATGCCCTGGTGATGGTGGGACTTCGTCGCGTGCTGCTCCTCCCCGGCGGCGCGCGCGGCCAGCGAGCCCGGCGCGAGGCGCACGTCGTGGTCGCAACCGTCGAAGCTGCCGAGCACGCGGCGATGCTCCTCATGGCCGTGAAGCTCGGGCAGGTGCTGGTGCAGCGTGCCCCCGTAGGCGACGTTCATGACCTGGATGCCGCGGCAGATGCCGAGAAACGGCATGTCGCGCTCGAGCGCGCGCCGCGTGAGCGCGATCTCGAACGCGTCGCGCTCGGGCACGGTACCGATCGTCTCGGGATGGGCCTGAGCGCCGTAGGCGGCGGGGTCCATGTCCGCGCCGCCGGCGAGCATGAGCGCGTCGACGCGGTCGAGCACCTCGTCGGGATCGTCGATGAGCGCGGGATCGGGCACGAGCAGGAGCGCCATGCCGCCGGCGCGGTGCACGGCGTCGACGTAGTTGCGCGGGAGCAGGAACGCGGGCAGCTCCCAGGCGCCCCAGCGCGCGCGCTCGAGCGGGGTGCAGATGCCGATGACCGGCCGCGACATGCTCACACGGTATCCCCGTGTGACGTCGTCCGCGCGAGCAATCGCGCGGTACCGTGCCACCCTCATGTACGAGACGATCGAGCTCGAGGCACGCGGCGCCGCGACGATCATCCGGCTCAACCGCCCGCAGGCCCTCAACGCCTTCAATCAGGCACTCGGCGAGGAGCTGCTCGACGCGGTCCGGACGCTCTCCGCAGACGAGGCGGTACGCGCGGTGTGCGTGACGGGCGCCGGACGCGCCTTCTCCGCGGGCGCCGACCTGCGCGACCTCACGGCGCGACCGCGCACCGAGGACGGCCATCTCGACGTCTACACGACGCTCACCGAGTGCTACCACCCGATCCTCAGCGCGTTGCGCGCGATGCCCAAGCCGGTCGTCGCGGCAATCAACGGCCCGGCCGCGGGCATCGGCTGCTCGCTCGCGCTGTCGTGCGACCTGCTCGTCGCGGCGCAATCGGCCTATCTGCTGCTGGCCTTCGTGAACATCGGGCTTGTCCCGGATGGCGGCGCCGCGGCGCTCATCGCCGCCCGGGCGGGCGCGGCCCGCGCAGCCGAGATGGCGATGCTCGGCGAGCGCGTCACCGCCTCGCAGGCGCTGCGCTGGGGTCTGGTCAACGCGGTCCTGCCCGACCACGAGTTCGACGTCGGCATCAGCGACATCGTCGGACGCCTGGCCGCGGGGCCGACGAGGTCCTACGCGGGCAGCAAGCGCCAGCTCAACGCGTGGATGTTCGCCGGCATGGACGAGCAGCTTGAAATCGAGGCGCGCCTGCAGCAGGAGATGGCGGCGTCGGCGGACTTCACGGAGGGCATCGCCGCGTTTTTGCAGAAGCGTGATGCGTCGTTTGGCGGCGCCTAGATGCGCGGCCTGCCCAAGGTGCGGACGCTCTGCAAACGCCCTGAATAGAATGCCCGCCGCCTTGGCACATGCCCGCCTCCGTAACCGCCGCCGCGTCTTCGCGCTGTCCCTCACCGCGGCGGTCGCGACCGTGCTCGTGCTCGCAAGCGGCGCATCGGCCGACCTGCTCACGCCGGAGTCCGGCGGCTCGCCGAACGCCGACAGCATCGACACGCTCTACAAGATCGTCATGGGCGTCGCGGTGCTCGTGTTCGTCGGCGTCGAGGGCGTGCTGCTCTACTCGCTCATCAAGTTCCGCGTACGCAAGGGCGCCGTCCCCGTGCAGATCCGCGGCAACACGAAGCTCGAGGTCGGCTGGACGATCGGCGCCTCGGTGATCCTCGTCTTGCTGGCGATCGTGACGTTCGTGATGCTCGACGGCATCCGCACCCCGCCCAACTCGGACGCGGACGGCTTCGCGGCGCAGAAGGTGCAGCGCGTGTCCGGCCCAGCCGCCTACCAGCCGCTCCCGCCGAACGGCAAGGCGCTGAACATCAAGGTCAACGGCCAGCAGTACGTCTGGCGCTTCACGTATCCCGACGCCGATGAGAACGAGCTCAACAACGCCTTCAACTACGCGGAGCTCGTCGTCCCGACGAGGACGACCGTGACGCTCGAGATCGCCGCGCAGGACGTCATCCACTCGTGGTGGATCCCGCAGCTCGGCGGCAAGTTCGATGCCGTGCCGGGGCACCTGAACTTCACGTGGTTCAAGATCCCGAAGCCCGGCGTGTTCCGTGGCCAGTGCGCCGAGCTGTGCGGGCGCAACCACGCGGACATGGTCGCGCGCGTGCGCGCGATCGAGCCGGCTGACTTCCAGGCATGGCTGGACAAGAAGAAGAGCGAGATCGAGGCGGCCAACAAGCTCGCCGCGGAGGAGCGCAAGAAGGTCGTCGCAGAGCAGGCGAAGGGTAACGAGGCTCCGTAGGAGAACCCCCTTTCATGGCCGCAACCGACACCGCAGCCCGCATCCCCGAGATCACCGCCCACAGCGTGCTCCCCGCGCCGCGCGGATGGTACTCGTGGTTGACGACGACCGACCACAAGCGGATCGGGATCCTCTACCTCGTCACGACGTTCGTGTTCTTCATCCTCGGCGGCGTCGAGGCCCTGCTGATGCGCATCCAGCTCGGCGCGCCGAGCAACACGTTCCTCGACCCGTCGACGTACAACGCGCTGTTCACGCTGCACGGCACGACGATGATCTTCCTGTTCGTCGTTCCGATCATGGCCGGCTTCGGCAACTACTTCCTGCCGCTGATGATCGGGGCGCGCGACATGGCTTTCCCCAAGCTCAACGCGCTGTCGTACTGGCTGCTGCTCATGGGTGGGATCGTCTTCTACCTGTCGCTGTTCTTTCACCCGCCGGAGGCCGGCTGGACCTCCTACGCGCCGCTGAGCGCCGATGCCTACTCGCCCAACGGCGGGATCGACGCGTGGATCTTCCTCATCCACCTGACCGGCATCTCGTCGCTGATCGGCGCGGTCAACTTCTACGCGACGATCGCGAACATGCGCGCGCCCGGCATGGGCTGGGGACGCCTGCCGCTCTTCGTCTGGTCGCTGCTCGTCTACGCGATCCTGCTCATCCTGGCGCTGCCGGTGATCGCCGGCGCGGTGACCCTGCTGCTGACCGACAGGCATTTCGGGACGGGCTTCTTCAACCCGAGCGCGGGCGGCGACCCGATGCTGTGGCAGCACCTGTTCTGGTTCTTCGGCCACCCCGAGGTCTACATCATGATCCTGCCGGGCTTCGGGATCATCTCCGAGGTCCTGCCGGTCTTCGCCCGAAAGCCGATCTTCGGCTACAAGGCGATCGCGGCCGCGACCGTCGTGATCGCCTTCCTCGCGCTGCTCGTGTGGGCGCACCACATGTTCACGACGCCGAGCGCGACGGTCGTGGTCCTGTTCTTCATGATCAGCTCGTTCTTGATCGCGATCCCGACCGGCGTGAAGATCTTCAACTGGGTCGCGACACTCTGGCGCGGGACCGTGGAGTTCACGACGGCGCTGCTGTTCGCCGTCGGCTTCATCTCGGTCTTTCTCATCGGCGGGATCACCGGGGTCTTCCTCGCCGTCTTCCCGGTCGACTGGCAGCTGCACGACACGTACTACGTCGTGGCCCACCTGCACTACGTGCTCGTCGGCGGCTCGGTGTTCGCGATCTTCGCCGGGATCTACTACTGGTTTCCGAAGATGACCGGACGGATGCTCGCAGAGGGCATGGGCAAGGTGTCCTTCGCGCTCATGTACATCGGCTTCAACGTGACGTTCCTCGTCCAGCACTCGATCGGGATGGAGGGGATGCCGCGACGCATCTACGAGTACCCCGACATCGGCAACCTCGCGCTCTACAACCTCATCTCGACGGTCGGGTCCTTCATCCTCGCGGCGGGCGTCGGCGTCACGGTCATCAACGTCGTGCGCTCGCTGAAGACGGGGGTCAAGGCGGGCCCGGATCCGTGGAAGGCGAACACGCTCGAATGGTTCACGGAGTCGCCGCCGCCGACCAACAACTTCGACGTCATCCCGCGCGTGCGCTCGGTCGAGCCGATGAAGGACATCCGCCGGCAGGTCGCCAGACAGGCCGAATCGAGCGAGGGCGGATCGGCGCCGGCGCCCGAGCCGGCGCTGCGCACGTAGCCATGGAAGCCTCCGGGACGACGTCATCCGCCTTCCTGCCCGCGCAGGTCGGCGCAACGCGCCAGGTCCTCGCGGACTACGTCACGCTGACGAAGCCGAAGGTCCAGTCGCTCTTGCTGCTGACGACCGTCTGCACGATGCTCGTCGCCGGCGATCCATCGATCGGGCTCATCGCGCTGACCGTGCTCGGCGGCTACCTGTCGGCCGGCGGCGCGGGCGCGGTGAACCACTACCTCGACCGCGACATCGACGCGCTCATGGCGCGCACGGCCGACCGCCCGGTCCCGGCGGGACGGGTCTCGCCGCGTGCGGCGCTCACCTTCGGCTGCGTGCTCGCGCTGGCGTCGTTCGTGCTGCTGTCGACGACCGTGAACCTGCTGGCGGCCCTGCTCGCGATGACGGGCTTTCTCGGCTACGTCTTCGTCTACACGGTCTGGCTCAAGCGCCGCACGCCGCAGAACATCGTCATCGGCGGCGCCGCGGGCGCCGTTCCGCCGCTCGTCGGCTGGGCGGCCGTGACCGGTGAGCTCGCCGGGATGCCGCTGTATCTCTTCGCGGTCGTCTTCTTCTGGACGCCGCCGCACTTCTGGGCGCTGTCGCTGCTCATGAAGGACGAGTACGCGCGCGTGGGCGTGCCGATGCTGCCGGTCGTGCGCGGCGAGCGCGAGACGCGCAAGCAGATCCTGCTCTACGCGATCCTGCTGTACGCGGTCACGCAGCTGCCGTTCTGCGCCGGCGGCCTCGGAGCGATCTATCTCGTCGGGTCGCTGATCCTCGGCGGGCTGTTCATCGGCGGCGCGGTCGTCCTGTACCGCCGCGCGGACCGCCGCACCGCCCTGCAGCTCTACCTGTTCTCGCTCGCGTATCTCGCGCTGCTGTTCGGCGCGATGGTCCTCGACGCCAAGCTCTAAGCTCCGCCACCAGCCATGGACCAGAAGCTCGCCCGCAAGAACCTCCGCTCCGGCCTCCTCTGCGCCGTCGTCATCTTCTTCATGTTCGGCATGACCTTCGTCTCGGCCGCCATCTACGTGTCCTAGCGAGCAGTGACGATGATCGCGGCCATCGACCTCTCGACGAGCAACGGCTCGAAGTCGTGAGCCCCACGGACGCCCAGGCTCCGCCACCGGCGGGCGAGGAGATCCATCTCCCCGGTCCGAGCCTTCAGCCGGTGCTGCTCTCCTTCGGCATCACGCTGATGCTCGTCGGCGTCACGATCGGGCGGCCGCTGCTCGCGGCGGGACTCATCCTCAGCGTCTGGGTCATCGTGCGCTGGGTCGCCGATACCCGGCGCGAGATGGCGGAGCTGCCCGAGGACCTCAGCGACCATTAGGGTGCAGACCGGGTGTTAGGACGGACGTTTAGCCCGAATCCTCTACGAATTGAGCGCCGTCGCGCCAGCTTGAGGTGCGCGCCTACGCCTGGCGCATCCCCGTGGGGGTACAACCCCGTATCACTGTCATGGAGATATCGGTTCAACGTCCAGCCACGGTCCGCCATCGCACGAGCCTGTTTCGTGATGCGGTCGCGATCGTCGAGACCGAGTACGGCTCTGACCTGTCACTCGACGAGATCGCTCGCCGCGTGGCCTCGTCGCGTCGACAGCTGCAGCGCTCGTATGCCGAGATCGGCAAGACGACGTTTCGGGAGCACCTCATCGACGTGCGCATGCAGCGCGCCGCCGAGCTGCTCATGACGCGCGGCCTGACCGTGCGCGAGGTCGCCCAGCGCGTCGGCTACCGCCAGCCCGCGCAGTTCGCAAAGGCCTTCCGGCGCCGTCACGGGTTGGCTCCATCCGCCTTCCGCGACATGCGCCGCTACCCCGCCCAGACGCACGCGGCCGCCTGAGCACACGGCTCGGCGGTCGTTCGCCGCAACGTTCGTAACAGCCCGCACGAGCGGCGAGCGCCCGCGCGCCGACCGCACCGGTACCGGATTGCCGTTCGTCGCGCGCAGCCCATAGGATCCCGGGCCGCATGCGCAAGGAGAGAGGGCGCCAGGAGCGCACGCCGGTCGTGTGGATGGTGATCCACGGGGTGATCGCTTCTGCGTTGGGCATCGCCGCGGGCATCGCGATCGAGTGGTTCCCGCAGCAGGGATCCGTCCAGGCGCGGAAGGTCGACACCGTCTGGGACGTGCTCATCTGGGCCTCGGTCCCGGTCTTCGTGCTCGTCACGATCATCGTCCTGTTCAGCGTGCGCCACTTCCGCATGCGACCGGGCGAGGAGAACCTCGACGGCCCGCCGATCCACGGCAACACGCGCCTGGAGGTCATCTGGACGGCGATCCCGGCGATCGTCCTCGTCGCGCTGTGCTCGTACTCGTATGTCGTCCTGCGCGACATCGAGGAGGCGCAGGCCAACGAGATGCGCGTCAACGTCACCGGGCAGCAGTTCGCGTGGTCGTTCGAGTACCCACAGGCCGGCGGCAAGCCGGTCAAGACGCCACAGCTCGTGCTGCCGCTCGACAAGCCGGTGAAGTTCGTGGTCTCCTCGCCGGACGTCATCCACGACTTCTGGGTGCCGGCGTTCCGGATGAAGGTCGACGCGGTGCCCGGCATCGACACGTCCTACCGGATCACGCCGAGCCGGCTGGGCACCTACCCGGTGGTGTGCGCGGAACTGTGCGGGCTCGGGCATTCGGTCATGCGCAACACGGCACGCGTCGTGACGCCCGCGGAGTTCAACGACTGGATGGCCAAGCAGAAAGCGCCCGCCCCATGAGCGCCACGCTGACATCCGGCTGTGATGACCTCATGCCCAAGGACCACGGCGATACCCTCTGCGCCGAAGCATCGGACGCGAGGAGCATCTAGATGGTCTCGAAGTTCAGAGGACCGGGGCTGTACAGGGCCGCTCTGCACACCGTGTTCGGAGTGGCGCTGTCGTACCTGATCATCATCGGCTTCCGCAGCTGGTACGACCTCGACCCGCTCATCAAGGGCACGGCGGTACTCGAGCTCGCGCTGTTCCTCGCGCCGTTCGGCTTCCTCATCGGCCTCGGCGCCTTCGACTACTGGTTCCACTGGGCATCGGGCCGCAAGACGCGCCCGGAGGACCACTCGGGCCACGGGGCGCACTCCTGGCGCGACTACTTCCGCGTCAACACGGACCACAAGGTCATCGGCATCCAGTACGTCGTGACCTCGTTCTTCTTCTTCTTCGTCGGCGGGCTGTTCGCGATGCTGATGCGCGCCGAGCTCGCCCAGCCCGGGCGCCAGTTCGTCGACCCCAACACGTTCAACGGCCTGTTCAGCGTCCATGCGTCGCTGCTGATCTTCCTGTTCATCATCCCCGTCTTCGCGGGCCTGGCGAACTACGTGCTGCCGCTCATGATCGGCGCGCCGGACATGGCGTTCCCGCGCCTGAACGCGCTCTCGTACTGGATGCTGCCGCTCGCCGGGATCATGATGCTGATGTCGTTCTTCGTGCCCGGCGGCTCGTTCGCCAGCGGCTGGACGGCATACGCGCCGTTATCGGTCACCGCGCCCGAGGGCCAGGTGTTCTTCACGATCGGCGTGCAGTTCGCGGGCGCGTCGTCGATCGCCACGGCGCTGAACTTCCTCGTGACGATCATCACCATGCGTGCGCCCGGCATGAGCTTCTTCCGGATGCCGCTGCTCGTCTGGGCGAACTTCTCGACGTCGCTGCTCGTCGTCATCGCGACGCCGTTCATCGCCGTGTCGCAGTTCTTCGTGCTCTTCGACCGATCTCTGGGCTTCAACTTCTTCGACTCGGTGCAGGGCGGCGACGTGCTCATGTACCAGCACGTCTTCTGGTTCTACTCGCACCCGGCGGTCTACATCATGATGTTGCCCGGGTTCGGGATCGTCTCGGAGATCCTGGCGGTGAAGGCACGAAAGCCGATCTTCGGCTACCGGATGATGGCCTTCTCGCTGCTGGCCATCGTCGTGCTGGGCTTCACGGTCTGGGCGCACCACATGTTCGTCTCGGGCATGCAGCCGTGGATCCGGATCCCGATGATGATCACGACGGCGATCATCGCGGTCCCGACGGGGATCAAGATCTTCTCCTGGCTGGCGACGCTGTGGCGAGGCGTGCTGCATCTCGACACGCCGATGCTCTTCGCGCTCGGCTTCCTGACGATGTTCACCCTCGGCGGGATCTCGGGGGTGATGCTCGCGATGCTCCCCGTGACGATCCACGTCAGCGACACCTACTTCATCGTCGCCCACATCCACTACGTGCTCTTCGGCGGATCGCTGTTCACGATCTTCGCTGGCGTCTACTACTGGTTCCCGAAGATGACGGGCCGGATGTACGACGAGCGGCTGGGCAAGCTGCATTTCTGGACGACGTTCATCTTCTTCAACCTCACGTTCGGGCCGATGCACCTCATCGGTGTCCAGGGCATGCCGCGGCGCGTCGCCGACTACGCCGAGCAGTGGGCGGGCTGGAACCTCGCGATCTCGGTCATGAGCTTCCTCCTCGGCCTCAGCGCGCTCCTCTTCGCCTACAACATGATCGCCTCGTGGCGCGGTGGCCCGCACGCCGAATCGAACCCGTGGCGCGCGCTGACGCTCGAATGGCAGGTGACCTCGCCGCCGCCGATCTTCAACTTCGACGCCGTGCCGACCGTCGTCGGTGGTCCCTACGAGTACGGGGTGCCGGGCGCGGTGCACGGGGTACTGAAGGGCGCCGAGGTGCCACAACCGGCTGGTGCGACCGCGTCCACATCGGCGGGCGGCGACAGCGCCACAGAGAGCTCGAAGGAGTAGCCCGGATGCCGCATATCCTCGTCGTCGCAAATCAGACGATCGCCGGAGCCACGCTCCTCGGGCTCATCAAGGAGCGCGCACAGGAGCCGGAAACGACGTTCACGCTCGTCGTCCCGATGACGCGGCCACATTCGGGCTACGTGATCTACGACGAGGCCGTGCGCGACTCCGCCCAGGCGCGCCTGGACCTGACGCTCTCATACCTGCGCCGCGAGGGCGTCGTGGCGAGCGGCGAGCTCGGCGATCCCGATCCACACGCGGCGACGCTCGATGCGCTCGGCGAGCACCGCCCCGACGAGATCATCATCTCCACGCTACCCCAGTCATCGTCGGGCTGGCTGCGACGCGACCTCATCGAGCGCATCCAGGACGCCGCGAGCGCGCCCGTCACCCACGTCATCTCCGACATGGACGCCGAGGGCCTGCCGTTCGAGCTCACGCTCGTCGTCGCCAACGTGACCGCCGGGCGCGGAGTGCTGCGAGGGCGGATGAAGGAGATCGCGGCCGAGCACGACGACATGCTGTTCATCATCGTCGTGCCCCAGGGCGCCGGCGACGGGCGCGCTGCCGCGGTGGCACGCGCGCGCCTGGGCAACACGCTTGATCGCATGCGCGGCGACGGGCTGCTCGTCGCGGGCATGATCGGCGACCCCGACCCCTACACCGCGACGATGAACGCGCTGCAGTTCTACCGCGTCTCGCGGATCATCATCTCGACGCTGCCGGTCACGCGTTCGGGCTGGATGCGCGCCGACCTCATCGCCCGCGTGAGCAAGGCCTCGAACATCGAGGTCGAGCACGTCGTCGCCGAGCCGGAGCCGGCGAAGGCTCGGTGATGGAGGCCGCGGGCATCAGCGCGGGGGTCGCGCTCGAGCATCACGACGACGATCACCATGGTCCGCCGGCCGCGAACCGCAGCTCGCGCGTCGAGCCCCAGCTCCTCGGGATGCTGCTGTTCATCGTCTCGGAGATCATGGTCTTCGGGGCCTTCTTCACGGCCTACTTCTTCGTCAGGCTCGTGGCGGAGGGCCATCGCTGGTTCCCGTTCGAGGGCAACGAGCTGCCGGTCGCGATCGCGGGCGTGAACACGGCGATCCTGCTCAGCTCGTCGCTGAGCATGCACTGGGCGCAGACATCGATCAAGAACGGCAACCGCTTCGGCCTGAAGGCCGGGATGCTGCTCACGAGCCTGCTCGGGGCGACGTTCCTGTTCATCCAGGTCAACGAGTACGTGCACATCGGCTTCTCCCCGCAGGACCACGCGCAGGGAACGATCTTCTATGGCCTGACCGGCCTGCACGGCGCGCACGTCTTCATCGGCCTGTCCCTGCTCGTCATGGTCACGGTGCGCGCGTTCCGCGGCCATTTCAGCCCGGAGCACCATCACGGCGTCGAGGTCCCGGGCATCTACTGGCACTTCGTCGACGTCATGTGGATCGTCGTGTATACGACGATCTACATCATCTAGTGCTGCGTCTCGTAAGTTCTGACCTGGAAGTGCGTCGATCAGGCGGCGATCTGGCGGCGGCGTTCGAGGTCGAGGATGCGCTGGTCGCGGTGGGCGCCGTTGCGGTCGGTGATGTGACGCGCCAGGGCGTAGTTGAAGGCGTCCCAGTTGAGGTAATCGGA
>JALZJA010000255.1 GCA_030860005.1 Actinomycetota bacterium | reverse complement strand
CGATCTGCGGGTCCTGCGGCGTCCTCATCAACGGCCAGACCGGCCTGGCCTGCCACATGCACCTCGAGGAGGCCGCGAAGACCTCGCGCGACGGCGAGACGATCGTGGTCGAGCCGATGGGGAACATGCCCGTGATCAAGGACCTGATCGTGGACATGGACGCGGTCCACTGGAAGAAGATGCAGCGCGTGACGCCGTGGCTGCTGCCGTCGGGCGACGTCCCCGAGCGCGAGTACATCGTCCCGCCGGAGTCGATGATCGACGTCACGCAGACGATGGCCTGCATCCAGTGCGGGGCCTGTGTCTCGCACTGCCTCTCCATGGAGGTCGACCCGCTCTTCATCGGCCCCGCGGCGCTCGCCAAGGCGTACCGCTTCGTCGGCGACCCGCGCGACGGCCAGCAGTACGAGCGCCTCAGGGACCTGTCCGAGGACCCGCACGGGATCTACGACTGCACGCACTGCTTCAACTGCATCGAGGCCTGCCCGAAGGGCGTCGCGCCGATGAGCCAGATCATGCGCCTGCGCCGACTCGCCGGCAGCGACCACGGGATCGTCGACCGCAACAACGGCGAGCGCCACGAGGCGGCGTTCGTGACCTTGGTGCGCCAGTACGGGCTGCTCAACGAGGCCGAGCTGCTGCCGCGCTCCTACGGCGGCAACTCGGCGCTGGCGAAGTTCTCCCCGCGCGCCGGGGCCGAGCTGGCCAGCTCGCTGCCGTCGATCGCGAAGGCGCTGCTGCGACGCAAGGTGACCCCCGCGACCGTGCTCAAGCCGCACAGGCTCCCAAAGCGCGACCTGCAGCAGATCGAGACGATCTACGAGCAGATCGAGGGCAAGGATGAGCGCTTCGAGCTGAACCTCTACATCACCGGCTACGACGAGGAGCTCGAGGGTGCGGAGGAGCCGCCGGCGTCGTCGGCTGCCGGCGACGCTCAGCACGGAGCCGAGCACGGACAGCCCGGGCAGACGCCCGACGAAAGCCCCACCCGATGAAGGTCGCCTACTGGCCCGGCTGCGTCTCGCGCGGCTTCACGCCCGAGCTGCACGGCTCGATGGCGCGAATCGCGCCGCTGCTCGACATCGAGCTCGTCGCGATCGACCGCGGCGCCTGTTGTGGCGCGGGCGTCATCGCCGAGCACAACCAGGAGCTCGCGGACACGCTGAACGCGCGCACGTTCGCGCTCGCCCAGGAGGTCGGCGGCGCGGCGATGATGATGAACATCTGCTCGACGTGCCAGGGCTCGCAGACCGAATGCCAGGAACGGCTGGATGCGAACGCGGAGTACCGCGCGCACGTCAACGAGACGCTCGCCGAGGAGGGACTGACGTACGAGAAGGGCCTGACGAACAAGAACTTCCTGTGGCTGCTGGTGGAGGAGTTCGGCCTCGATGAGCTGCGCGGGCGCGTGCAGCGGCCGCTGACCGACCTGCGCGTCGGGCCGTTCTACGGCTGCTACATCGTGCGCCCGGTCGACCGCCTCGGGATCGACGAGGACCTCCCCCGCGACACGTACCTGGCGCTCGTGATCGAGGCGCTGGGCGGCACCGTGATCGACTACGCCGGCAGCCACAAGTGCTGCGGCTTTCCGATCATCACGATGAGCAAGGAGGCGTCGCTGAAGCAGGCCGCGCGCCACCTCGGCGACGCGATCGACGCGACCGCCGACTGCCTCGTCACGCCGTGCCCGCTGTGCCACCTCAACCTGGACCTGCAGCAGCCGCTGGCCGAGCGCGTCGTCGGGCGCGAGCTGAACATGCCGGTGCTGCACCTCCCCCAGCTCGTCGGCCTGGCGCTCGGCGTCCCGCATGACCAGCTCGGACTCAACCGCCACGTCGTCAAGCCGACGGCGGTCATCGACTGGACGACCTCCGTGGTCGCCGGGGTGGGTGAGACCTCCGCTGAAGGGTAGGCGCGACGCCGCGCGCCGGTTGCTGCAGGGGGCGCGGCGCACGGTCGCCGATGTGATCGCGCCGCCCCAGCGTGGCGAGGCGGCGAAGCCTGCCGCGAGCGGCGGTCGCGAGGCGCTTCGCGAGGC
>JALZJA010000062.1 GCA_030860005.1 Actinomycetota bacterium | reverse complement strand
TCTACGGTGACGCCGTGGTGCGCAGCGCCGTCCGTTCGTTCCTGGCCGAGCCGCGGCCCCCGTACGCGCCTGGGCCGCTGCGGCGCGACTGGGTGCTGGTCGCGGCGCTGGTGGCGGCCGGGCTGCTCGAGACGGCCCTGCGCGACGACTTGGTGTGGCCGGGCGTCGCATTGATCGCGGGCGTGGCTCCGGCGATCTTGCTGCCGTGGCGGCGCACGCGCCCCGTCCTCGTGACCGCGGTGGTGTTCGGCTCGATCGTGCTCGGTGACGCGGCGACACTCCTGGGCGCCGGTGAGCCGATCGAGCTCGAGACACCGCGGTGTACGTCCTGCTGCTTCCGTACGCGCTGTTCCGGTGGGGCGGCGGCGTCGAGGCGGTGACCGGGATGGCGATCGTCGTGGCCGCGCACGCGCTCCCGACGGCGGTCAGCGGGAACTTCAGCGACCTTGCCCTTGGGCTGCCGATCCTGTCGCTTCCCGCCGCGCTCGGCGCCTCGATTCGCTACCGAGCCAGCTCGCGGCTGCGCGAGACCGACCAGATCAGGCTCCGCGAGCGCGAGCAGCTGGCGCGCGAGCTGCACGACACGGTCGCCCATCACGTCTCGGCCATCGCCATCCGCGCCCAGGCCGGCCGTACGCTCGCCGCGTCGCGACCCGGCGCCGCCGTGGATGCTCTCGAGGTCATCGAGGAGGCGGCCTCGCGCACGCTCGCCGACCTGCGGGGGCTGGTCGGGGCGCTGCGCGACGGCGACGAGGCCGAGCTGGCGCCGCAGCGCGGCGTCGCCGACATCGAGCGGCTGGCCAACGTCGCCGGCGACGGAGACGCGCGTCGACGTGCACTCGGACGGCGATCTCGACGACCTGCGACCGCTGGTCGGCGCCGCGATCTACCGCATCGCCCAGGAGTCGATCACTAACGCGGTCAGACATGCACGTCACGCCACCCGCATCGACGTGCGCGTCACCGGCGACCGTGACCGCGTACGCCTGACCGTGCGCGACGACGGCGATGCCGGCACCTCAGCAGACCGGTCGTCCGGGTACGGCCTCGTTGGGATGACCGAACGCGCCGCGCTGCTGGGCGGCACCCTCGAGGCGACCCCGAACGCCGACAGAGGGTGGACGGTCACGGCCGTGCTGCCACGGGACGGGAAGGGGAGATGACCATCCGCGTGCTGGTGGCCGACGATCAGGAGCTCGTTCGCACCGGGCTCAGGATGATCCTCGACGCCCAGCCCGACATCGAGGTGGTGGGCGAGGCCGCAGACGGACGCGAGGCGGTGGCCCTCGCACGTGACCTCCGTCCCGACGTGTGCCTGTTCGACGTCCGCATGCCGGAGCTGGACGGGATCGAGGCAACCCGGCTGCTGGCCGGGTCCGACGTGGACGACCCAATGGCGATCGTGGTCATCACCACCTTCGACCTCGACGAGTACGTGCACGGCGCCCTCAAGGCCGGCGCTCGCGGCTTCTGCTCAAGGACGCCGGTCCGCAGCTGCTGGTACAGGCGATCCACTCCGCCGCGAACGGCGATGCGCTGATCGCTCCAAACGTCACCGTGCGCCTGCTGGCCGCGTTCTCCGGCTCGCGCGCGGACGCGCCGCCGGCCCAGCCGAGCGAGCCGCTCACCGCGCGAGGAGGAGGTGCTGGTGAGGGTGGCCAGCGGCCGCACGAACGCCGAGATCGCGGACGAGCTGTTCATCAGCCTGAGCACCACGAAGACGCACCTCGCGAGCCTCATGAACAAGCTGGGTGCCCGCAATCGCGTCGAGCTCGCCATGTGGGCCTACGAGAGGGGTCGCGTCTAAGGTTGACCGCAGATCGAGAAAGCGGGGCGGCATCCTTGCGCGAGACGGGCACCGCCTCCTGTCGGGCTTCATCACCTGCTGTCGCTTCGGACGAAACGCAGCAGCGGTGGTGGGGCCGTCCCCGCTGACGGAACCCCGTTACGGTCGCGGGCGTCCGGTCGTGGTTCCGCTTCCGGGATGTCGGTGGGGCGCCGGCAATTGGCCGTACTATCGCTTGGAGCGCTCACAACGATGAGTTCTCGTCTCTCGATCAGTCACTAACGGCGAAACACACCGCAGAAGGAAGGAGAGCCCGATGTCGAGCCTCAGGGTGGACCTCGTCACCGATCATCATCGGTCGCTCCGGCCCGACGGTCTGGAGCCATGCTGATCTACTCGATGAGCGTCTCGGTGGACGGCTTCATCGCCGACCGCGAGGGCGGGTTCGGGTGGAGCGTCCCGAGCGACGAGCTGTTTCGCTTCCATCTCGAACAGGTCCGCGGGCTCGGCAGCTGCCTGTTGGGCCGCAGGCTCTACGAGACGATGCTGGTGTGGGAGACGGATCCATCGCTGCGCGACAACGAGGACACGGACGCCTTCGCTGACGTCTGGAGCGCGCTCCCGAAGGTCGTCTTCAGCCGCACGCTCGACAGCGTCCAGGGCAACGCCCGGCTCGCCGAGGCGCCGCTCGCCGAAGAGGTCGCTGCGGCACTCGACGCGACCGACAAGGACGTCGAGATCGGCGGCGCCGGCCTGGCCGCGGCGGCGATCGAGCTCGGCCTGGTCGACGAGCTGCGCATGTTCCGCTATCCGGTGGTCGTCGGTGGCGGCACGCCGTTCCTGCCGCCGGTCACTGAAGACGTCCCGCTGGACCTGATCGAGACCAGGACGTTCGGCTCACGGGTGATCTACGAGCGCTACGGGCGCGCCCGCGATGAGTCGGACTGACACCTTTAACGGCGCGCTCACCCGATCCGCCGGCGTCTGCCGCAAGCGGATCCTCCTGCGGCACCGGCAGCCCGTGCGGGTGGGGTTCCTGTAACCGGTCAAGAGTGGTCAGTCGTGTTCGTCGAGGCCGATGCCGGCAAGCAGCCAACGCAGGCCATGGTCGAAGTGCGCGCCGTGGTGCTGCGCTGCCGATGCGCCTTCGGTCGCGAGCGGCGAGCGTGTGGCGAAGGCCGCGGACCCGATCGTGTAGACGATCAGGACGTGCAGCGCCTCGCGGGCGGCCGGACCGGTCACGCCGGCGCGGCCGAGCAGCGCGAGTATCACGTTGCCGAGGTGCTGGGCGTGGGGTCCGCGGGCGCCGTGGCGCGCGAGGTAGGCGGGGATCAGGTCGGCGCGGGCGAGCAGCACCTGGTAGCTCGAGGTCATGAGCGCCTGCACACCGGCGATCGGATCCGCCGCGTCGGGGCCCGGCGTCTCGACGGCGGCGAGCGCCTCGTCGAGGATGTCGTCGACCAGCGCGGTCTTGCTGTCGACGTGGCTGTACAGGGCGTTGGGATGGACCCCGAGCCGTTCGGCGAGGGGGCGCATGCTGAGGCCGTCGATACCGCGCTCGGCTAGCAGCTCGCGCGCCGCGGTGAGTACGCCATCGCGCGTGAGACCGGCGCGCTGCCCCGGGCTACGTAGGGAGGGCACAGAGCAAACTGTACATCGTTCAGCTAAGCTGTACGTCGTACAGTCCAGCGATTAGGAGGCCACCGTATGCCACAGGTCGCCCTGTTCCACTCCGTCCTCGGCGTCCGGCCCGGCGTCGAGGACGCCGCCGAGCGTCTGCGTGCCGCCGGTCACGAGGTGCTGGTGGTCGACCAGTACGACGGCCGAGTGTTCGACGACTACGACGAGGCCGGCGCGCTCGTCGAGTCGATCGGCTTCCCCGAGCTCATGCGCCGCGCAGTGGGGACTGTCGAGGCACTGCCGGACGGGTTCGTCGCCGCCGGCTTCTCCAACGGCGGCGGCATGGCCGAGTACGTAGCCACCCAGCGACGCGTCGCCGGCGTGCTGATGCTCTCCGGCGCCCTGCCCGTCGAGATGCTCGGCGCCGACGCATGGCCGGCGGGCGTGCCCGCCCAGATCCACTACACCCAGGGTGACCCGCGCCGCCGACAGGAGTGGGTCGACGCGGTGGTGGCCTCGATCTGCAACGCCGGCGCGCCGCTCGAGGTCTTCGACTACCCCGGCGGCGGTCACCTGTTCACCGACCCGTCGCTGCCCGACGAGTACCAGCCTGAGGAGACGGAGCTGCTGTGGCAGCGGGTACTCGCGTTCGCGCCGCTGGCCTGGGTTGGGTCATGAGCCGCGTCGAGCTGCACCACGTTGTGGAGGGCTCCGGGACCCCGCTGCTGCTGTTGCACGGCTTCCCGCAGACGCACGTCTGCTGGGACGCCGTGACAGAGCGCCTACGCGATGAGTTCACGATCGTCCGTCCTGACCTGCCCGGCTATGGCGACAGCGCCTCCGCGGCGATCGGCGACTTCAGCAAACGAGCGATGGCCGCCGAGGTGCTCGCGCTGATGCGTGAGCTCGGGCACGAGCGCTTCGCCATCGCCGGGCACGACCGCGGCGGCCTGGTCGCCCAACGCCTCGCGCTCGAACATCCCGCCTCCACGAGATGACCAGCGTGCCGCGGGTGCACCGGATATCCGCCCCGATGCTCACCTGGAGGTCGCCGCTACTCCCGCGTGAGTAGTTCAGTGAGCGATCGCCGTCACGAAGTTCCACGGCGG
>JALZJA010000248.1 GCA_030860005.1 Actinomycetota bacterium | reverse complement strand
GCGTTGCACCACGGCGGCGGGGTCGCTGCCGGCAGGAAGCGCCGCGACGAGGACCTCGAGACCGGAGGGCCGCGCGAGCGCGCCGGCGCGCAGGATCGCGTCGGCGCCCGAGTCGTCGCCGTCGAGCAGCAGCACGACGGTCGGCGCGAGTCGCTTGAGCGTGGCTATCTGCCCTTCGGTGACGGCGGTGCCCATCAGCGCGACGGTGTTGACGATCCCGGCCTGGTGCATCGCCAGCGCGTCGGTGTAGCCCTCGACGACGATCACGACGCCGGACTTCGCGGCGGCGGCGCGCGCGTGGTGTGCGCCGTACAGCAGCTCGCTCTTGCGGTAGATCGAGTTCGCGGGCGAGTTGACGTACTTGGGACCGCGAGCCTCTGGCAGCTTGCGAGCGCCGAACCCGACGATGCGACCGTGCATGTCGCTTACCGGGAACATCAGTCGCCCGCGGAAACGGTCCTGCGCGGCGCCGCCGCGCCGCGGTGCGCTTGCGAGCCCCGCCTCGGCGATCTCCTTGACGGTGAACCCCGCCTCCTGCGCGGCGCTGAGCAGCGCGTTCTTCGCGTCGGGCGCGAATCCGAGCGCGAATTGCTCGAGGATCGGCTCACGCAGGCCGCGGGAGGCGAGGTACTCGGCGGCGCGCACAGCTTCGGGGGATCTGGGGAAGCGCAGGTGCGCGGCGTGGAACGCGGCTGCGCGCTCGAGCAGCTCGAGCTGGCGCGCGCGGTGTTTGCGACGCGCCGCCACCTCGGGATTCTCGTCCTCGCGCTCGAGCTCGATCCCGGCGCGGCGCGCGAGGAACTCCAGCGCCGCGGGGAAGTCGAGGCCTTCCTTTCGCTGGATCAGCGTCAGTGCGTCGCCGCCGGCGTCGCAGCCAAAGCACTTGAACAGCTGCTTGCTGGGCGTGATGGTGAACGAGGGCGTGCGTTCGTCGTGCAGCGGGCAGCGGCCGCTCATCCTGTCGTTGCCGGCCCGCCGCAGCTCGGTGTATCGACGGGCAAGCTCGACGAGGTCGGTCGCGTCGCGTACGCGCTGCTTGGACTCCTCGGTGAAGCGCGCCACTCGGCTCGGCTCCAGTCAACTACGACCGCGAGCGGGCATCGCGCCATCGTTGCGAACAGCCACGTCCGACTGCCGCGAGTGATGCTGCACCACAGACGTCACATCGCTTTGACGTCGTGGGCTCCGCGATGTCGGTTTGGGCCGCGCATCGCCAGCGTTTGCGGTCGGGCTCGCACCCCGCGCCGCATCACCGCGCGCCACAGGGGCGTCGATGAGGTTTCGCGATCGCCATGAGCTCTCCCTTTGTCGCGGACCGGCGCGGTCAGCCGCCTGTGTGCTGTCGCTGCAGCCGCGCGTTTGACCCCCCCCGGACTCGCGGCCGCAACGGCTAGACCGAAGTTCCCCTGGTTGCGGTGGGTGATGTCCGCTGTGCGCCTTGGTTTTCGGGCTGGGGGAGGCGTCGGGGTCGTGACTACGCGATGACGGGTGCGTTGGCGGCGAGGTCCAGCGCGCGGGCCTGGAGGTCGGTGGGCTGGGTGTGCTTGTCGTAGGTCGCGCTGGTGGCGGGCAGGCGGATCGTGTTGCGCGTCAGCGTGGCGAGCTCGTCGATCAGGCTGCGGTAGCTGTGGCAGGGCTCGCCGGCGGGGGTGCGCTTGGTCTGGGCCTTGCGCTGGGCGGTCGGCGAGCGGGTGGCCTTGACGACGGGGTCTGAGGCGACGGGGCGCTGTTCGTCGGTGAACAGCAGCGGCGCCCAGGCCGCGCGCAGGTGCCACGTGAGGTAGTAGGCCAGCATGCACAGCAGGACGTGCGCGCGGACACGGGTTTCGAGGCGGTGGTGGATCGGGCGGATCTGCAGGTCGGGGCCCTTGAACGAGCCGAAGGCGCGCTCGACCTGTTCCAGGCCCTTGTAGGCGCGCACGATGTCGCCGGTGGGCAGCGTCTGCGCGGGGACGCTGGTCCTGAGGATGTAGATGCCGTCCAGCGCCGCCTCGGCTTGGATCTGCTCGGTCTTGCGCGCGAAGATGAAACCGGTGTCGGTGATCTGCAGCTCGAAGTGCTTCTTCATGCGGTAGCGCTTGACTGCGGGCCCGACGGCGAGGCCGATCTGGTCGGCGCCGGTGAGCGTCCCGCGCTTGACGCGGTCGGCGATGTCGGCCAGCCCACGCTCGGTCGCTTCGAGCAGATCGTCGCGTTTGCGGGTTCGTTCGGCGGCGACGAGCGGGTTGCGGCAGACGACGAGGCGCTCGCCGGGGTAGTCCTCTGGGGCGGTGATCTCGGCGAGGTTGGTCTGGTCAAACAGCGATAGCTGCAGTGCGCCGCAGGCGGCGAGCTTCTTGATCTGCGGTGCCTTGAGCGCGGTGATCCAGCCCGCCCCGTCGGTGTCTTTGAGCAGCTCGATGTTGGCCTTGGTGACCATGCCGCGATCGGAGACCACGATCACGGTCTGAAGGCCGAAGCGCGTCTTGAGCTTGTCGATCTGTGAGGGCAGCGTCTTGTCGTCGTGCAACTGGCCGCTGAAGACCTCGACGGCAATCGGCCGCCCGGGCTGGTCGCACAGCAGGCCGTAGATGATCTGCGGCGTGCCGCGCCGCCCGTCGCGCGAGTAGCCGATCTTGGCCAGCGGGCACGAGCGCCCCTCGAAGTAGGAGGAGGACACGTCGTAAAGCACCAGCTCGCCTTCGGCCAGATGCCGGCGCGCGAGACGATCCTCGATCCGCGCCTGGCGCTCGAGCAGCCAGTCCAGCGCGGCGTAGAGGTCATCTTCGTCGACGCCGTCAACGCCGAGCTCGGAGGGCAGCGTCGACTGGCCCAGCGCGCGAACGGTCTGCAGCTTGGAGGCCGGCGCGATCACGCGCTGGCAGATCATCGCCATGCACAGATCGCGCTCGCGAGACGCCCGGCGGTCCAGCAGCCGCGCGAGCTCAAGACGCCGCGCCATCACAAGCGCCGCCTGCACGTGGCCGGCCGGCAGCGAGCGCTCGATGTCAAACGCCGCGTCGGCCTCGACGTACTGGCGGCCCGCGAGCGCGCCGCGGATCAGCTCGATCGCCTCGTCAGGCAGATGCGAGAGGTTGGCCAGCGTCTCCTTTCTGACCTTGCCGCCCTCCCGGAAGGAGCGGCGCAGCAGCGTCGAGCTGTACTCGCGATCACCACGCCGCACGATGTTCGTGACCACATGCATCGCGCCCGAGTGCCGAGGCTTGCTGGCCATTGCGACAAGCTACCGCACTCACCGGACAGAACGTCGTGACTACACCCGGCGGCCCAAGAACAGCCACGAGCCCAGCAACCACGCGACATCGCGGCCCATCAGCCACCCCTCAACGAGGGGAACTTCGCTTTAGCCCGCAGGGGGTGATCGTGACGGTCCGCTTGCGGCGGCGCCGTAGGGTCTGCTCGGCCTGCGGGCAGACCGGTGCTCATCTGCAGATCCACGGACGGCGTGTCAAGCGCTGGCGCCACCT
>JALZJA010000246.1 GCA_030860005.1 Actinomycetota bacterium | reverse complement strand
GTGGGGATGGCCGTGGCCGGCCTCGGCGCCATGCCCGTTCGTGCTCACCGGTCGATCCCTCCGAGCACCGGGTCGAGCATCGCCAGCGTGGCGATGAGGTCGGCGATGTAGGTGCCCTCGGTCATCGCCGCGGTCGCCTGGAGGTTCACGAACGACGGGTCGCGCATGTGCACGCGCGCCGGCTTGGACGATCCGTCGGAGCGCACGAAGCAGCCCAGCTCGCCGCGTGGGGACTCGATCGGGTAGTAGACCTCGCCGGGCGGCACGCGGAAGCCCTCGGTGACGAGCTTGAAGTGGTAGATGAGCGCCTCCATCGAGGTCGCCAGCTCGTGGCGCGGCGGCAGCGCGACGTGGCGGTCCTCGGTGATCCATGGCCCCTCGGGCAGCCCGTCCAGCGCCTGGTCGATGATCTTCACCGATTCGTAGATCTCGGCGACGCGCACCGCGAAGCGGTCCCAGTTGTCGCCTTCGGTGCCGACCGGGATCTTGAAGTCGAAGTGCTCGTAGGAGCAGTACGGCGTGGCCTTGCGCAGGTCCCACGGGTTGCCGGCCGCTCGCAGCAGCGGGCCGGTCACGCCGAGCTCGAGCAGCTCCTTCTCACCGAGCGGGCAGATCCCGCGCAGGCGCCGGAGCACGATCTCGTTGTTGGCCAGTATGGCCTTGTACTGGTCCACCCGGCCCGGCATTTCGGCGGTGAACTCGCGCACCTTCTCCGTCCAGCCCCGCGGGATGTCCTCCGCCACGCCTCCGACCTGGATGTAGCGCGTGTGCATGCGCTGCCCCGAGCTCTGCTCGAACAGGTCCAGGACGGTCTCGCGGTCGCGGAAGCAGTACCAGAACATCGACATCGCTCCGAGGTCGAGCGCGCTCGTGCCGAGCCACACGAGGTGGCTCATGATTCGGTTGAGCTCCATGTGGATGACGCGCAGGTACTGCGCGCGGGGCGGGATCTCGACCCCGAGCAGCGTCTCGGTCGCGCCGCAGAACGCCATCGCGTTGAAGTAGTAGGCGAGGTAGTCCATCCGCTCGACGACCGGGATCGCCTTCCAGTAGCTCTTGTCCTCGGCCGTCTTCTCGATGCCGGTGTGGACGTAGCCGATGATCGGCTTGAGGTCGCGCACGACCTCGCCGTCGAGCGTGATGAGCAGGCGCAGCACCCCGTGCGTCGCGGGGTGGTGAGGCCCCATGTTCAGCGTCAGCAGCTCCTGGTCGCCGTCCGAGCCGAGCTGCTCGACGGGCGCCATCGTGATCGACTCCTCGAGCTTGCGGTACTCGGTCCCGCCCGGGTCGGTCGTCGTGATGTCGGAGGAGCTCATTGCGTGTACGTCCTTCCGTGCGCCTCGTCCACGGTGAAGAAGACGGGCTCGCCGCCGATCGGAAAGTCGCGGCGCTGGGGGTATCCCTCGTAGTCCTCTGGCATGAGGATCCGGCGCGGGTCGGGATGGCCCTCGAAGATGACGCCGAACATGTCGTAGACCTCGCGCTCCTGGTGGTCGGCGGTCGGCCAGTCGGGCGTCACCGAGGGCACGGCCGGCGCGTCGAGCGGGACGCGCAGCTTCACCGTCAGGCGGTCGAGCGCGTCCATGTCGAGCAGCTCGTAGTGGACGCCGAGGCGCGGCTCGGCGGGGTAGTAGTCGACGCCGTGCACCGACATCAGCGCGGTGAAGCCCTTGGCGCGCAGGCGCTCGAGCGTCTCGCGGACGGTCTGCGGGGCGATCTCGATCGTCCCCTTGTCGCGGAAGTGCAGCGTGTCGATGACCGAGCCGGCGTCGGCCTCACGCAACTCGTCGGCGAGGAGCTCGAGGCCGACCGCGTCAGGCACCGAGCGTGTTCCCCGCGCCGAAGACGTTGACCGCGGTCTCGTCGAACTCGTCCGCCGCGATGATCTCCTCGGTCCCGTGGGCGCCGTAGCCCTCGCGCCAGCCGAGATCGGGATCGTCCTGGATCTTCTTGCGCAGCCTGAGGATCCCGTGTATGAGCGCCTCGGGGCGCGGCGGGCAGCCGGGCACGTGGACGTCGACGGGCATGAACTTGTCGGCGGGCACGATCGCGTAGTTGTTGAAGACCCCCATCGAGCTCGAGCAGGCGCCCATCGCGATGGCCCACTTCGGCTCGAGCATCTGGTCGTAGATGCGCCGCACGACCGGCGCCATCTTGATCGAGATGCGGCCGGAGATGATCAGCAGGTCGGCCTGGCGCGGCGAGGCGCGGAAGGCCTCGAAGCCGAAGCGCGCGATGTCAGTGCGCGCGGCGACCATCGACATCATCTCGATCGCGCAGCAGGCGAGGCCGAACGTCGCGGGGAACATGGCGTTGGAGCGCGCCCAGGCGACCGCCTTCTCGAGCGTCGTGGTGAGCACGCGCTCCTCGACGTACTTCTCGAGGTCGGCGTCCTGGATGTCGCCGCGCAGCATGTCCTGGGCGCGCAGCTGGCGGATGCGGAAATCCTGCTTGGACTCCGCCCCCATGTCGGCCGGCGTGATGAGCTTCTCGCGCTTCACCGCCATTCGAGTGCCCCCCGGCGCCAGACATAGACGAACGCCGCCATCAGCAGCGTGATGAAGACCGTGATCTCGATGAGCGCGAACGTCCCGAACGCCTTGAGCTGGATGGCGACGGGATAGAGGAAGATGACCTCGATGTCGAACAGGATGAACAGCATCGCGATGAGGTAGAAGCTGATGCCGAAGCGGAACCCCTGCTGCACCTCGGACGGCAGACCGCACTCGTAGGGGTCCTGTTTGCTGGCCACGTCGCGCTTGGGACCGAACAGGGCGTTGAAGGCGACGAAGGCCGCGCCGACGACGCCTCCGAGCCCGACGAACACCAGCGCCGGCAAATAGCTTCTGACCACGGTGTCCTTTCTATCACCTAGCCCCTCTCGCCAACCGTCCGCGGTCAGATAATGAGCGCGACGATCGCCACCGGTGCCGCGCTCGCGACGCTCGCCGTCAACGCGGTCGCGGGTGCATTCGCGGGCTGGCGGTGGTGGATCGTGGAGCCGCATGACGCCGTCTGGCCGCTGCTGCGCGGCGGCCAGGTCGTGGCCGGACTATGGGCGCTGATCGCAGGAGTGCTGGCGATCACGCAGTTCAAGCCCGTCGACGATCTGTACTGGCTCTACGCGTTGCTGCCGGTCGCCGTCGGCTTCGTCGCCGAGCAGCTGCGCGTCACATCGGCCGAGCAGGTGCTCGAGCAGCGCGGGATGGCAGACGCGCAGGACGTCGGGACGCTGCCCGAGCCCGCGCAGCGCTCCGTGGTCCTGACGATCGTGCGCCGCGAGATCGGCGTCATGGCGCTCGCGGCGCTCGTCGTGGCGTTCCTCGCCCTGCGCGGGGCGCTGATCGCCTAGTGGGCCACCCCCAAACGTTGCACCCGAAACCTCGGGCGCCGATCACCGCCAGGGCGGCGTCCTCGGATCTCGATGTGGCACGGCTACACCTTCGATCCTGCGTCCTTGCCTGGCGGCGCCGGCATCCCGGGGTTTCACGCAAAACGTTCCCGGGCGACCCACTAGGAGGACCTCGGGACGACCGTGGTTGTCCCCCGTACCTGCGGCCGGTTGCCGAGCGAGAACTTCTTCTCCTCGTCGACGATGACCCTCCACGATCCGAAATCCGCTCGCTTCACCGGCAGCGCGCGCATCGTCCTGGTCGCGATGCCGCACGGGCCTTCGGCCACGCCGAGTCGCTTGTTGGCGCGCGTCGTGCCGTTGTAGCGAAAGTGCGCCCAGACCGGGTTGCCGATCGTGAAGCCGCGCGCGATGTGCTTGACCCGCTTGTGCGGGTCCGAGCGCGACGGGACGCGGCTGTAGCTCAGGCGCACCTGGCGAAATGTCGTGGAGGCGCCGATCTGTCCGTCGCTCGCAGTGAGCGTGAACATCTGGTCCAGCGTCTTGTAGGTGTTGAAGATCGCGGCGCCGGTCGTCGCGAGGAACGTGCCCTCGGCGTTCGTCGACGCAGAACCCAAGGGCTTCGGCGCGGGCTTGGTCTTCGCAGTCGTGCTGAGGGTCACGGAACTGTTCGGCCTGAAGCCGGTGCCGGCGATCTGCATCGCCAGATCGCTGTAGTTGTTTAC
>JALZJA010000234.1 GCA_030860005.1 Actinomycetota bacterium | reverse complement strand
GGTGCCCCGAAATTCGCGAACGTGATCCGCAGGCCGAGGCCCAGCCAATGGATGTTGCAGCCATTACCGGCGCCGGACTCAGCGACACTCGACGGCGCGCCGAAGGCGCCAACAGCAGCGCGCACGTGCGGATCGCTGCTGAGCCGGAAGGCGCCGACGCTCAGGATCCTCTTCGACTGGGAGATCTTGATCGTGCGGTCGGCCGCCGCCGCCGGCGAGGCGTTTGGCAGCGTGAGCGCTGCGGTCAAGGCGAGCAGCGCTACTGCTGTCGGCGTTGGGCGCATGCGCGGGAGCGTAGCGATCGCTCGTGGTGCGCCCAACAGGCACGTACGCGAGCAGACCGCGGGGGCTTCGCGCCGTGGCCAACCAGGACTTCATCCCTGCTGGCGTCGGCAGCCGCCGCTCTGGCAGGACCAACGAGCTGTCGAGGCGATAGCGGGAACCTGAGGCGACGGCTGAGCACGCGCGCACGCAGCCGACGTCGATCACTCAGCGACGATGACCCGTACTCCGACCGTGTCGTAGGTGGCCTTGGCGCGGGCGTCGCGCGTGGCCAGGTCAGCGCCGTGCTCAAGGGCCGCGAGCGCCACGATCGCGTCGTAGACCGCTCCGCCGGCGATCCCCAGCCCAGCGAGCACCTGCGGGAGGCGCCCGGCCACGTCGGACCCCAGGAGCAGAGGCTCGACGAACCGCTCGCCGAGCAGCCGGGCGGCGTCGGCTGGCGCCAGCCGCAGGTCACCGGGCAATCGTGTGAGGACGGAGTACGTCTCCGCCACCGCGTGCCCGCTGAGCGCGACCTCCTGACCATTCCACCAGCGACTGACAGCGGCGTGCGCTCGGTGGGTTGACACGAGCAGTGGGATCGCGACGCTCGTGTCCAGCCCGAGCGCGGTCAACGGCGTCCTGTGTCGATCAGTCCGAAGACGACGTCGTCGTCGATCGCGGTGTCCCCGGTGGCGACGAGCACCCCAGACTCATCGACCAGCCGAGCCGTGCGCCCCGTCGGGAGCAGTTGTAGCCCCGCGCCGTAGCGAGAGATGTCCACGGTCGACCCCGGGGTGAGACCGAGTGCATCACGCAGGGGCTTCGGGACGACGATCCGTCCAACCGAGTCAATCGAGGTCTCCATTGGGATAACGCTACCAGTCACCTCCCAATTCTCAATCTCGGTCCTGATTCGGCGAGCAGGGCGAGACTGCACAGACGGATGAATGGAGGAGGACGCTCGACGCCGGTCCGCAGACCGGCCGATCAGACTCCGTACCCGCCGTGGTCTGCGAACGGGCGCGGATCGCCTGGATGCGGCGGGCGCTCTGCGGGCTCCGTCGTCGGTGTGAGCTTCGTCTCCGGCGCGACGATCTCCATCTTGCCGTCCGCGCCGCGGCGCACCTGTATGCGCACCTTGCCGTCCAGCGGTTCGGACGACAGCGGCTGACGCGAGCGCTCGTGACGCGCCATGCCTACCGCTCCGGGCCCTGTTGCTTGAGAAATCGCTGGAACTCGCTTGCGATCGCATCGCCCGACGGGAGGTCGCCCGGGCCCAGCGGGGTCGTGTCGATCTCGGAGGCCTGCTCCAAGCGCTCGACGAACGCCTGGACCTCGGGGTCGGACTCGACGGCGCGAGAGACCTGGCGCTCATACTCGACCGCGGCGTTCTCGAGGTCCGTCGCGTTGACCGAGACCGCGATCAGGCTCTCGACCTTGCGTACGAGCGCGAGCGCGGCCTTCGGGTTCGGCGCGGCGGCGACGTAGTGCGGGACGCTGCTCCACAGGCTCGCGGCGGGCAGGCCGGCCTCCGAGCACGCGGTGTGCAGGACGCCGACGATGCCGGTCGGCCCCTCGTACGTCGACTGCACGAGCGAGAGCTTCTCGACGAGCGCCTCGTCGGATGCGAGGCCGGTGATGGCAACGGGACGGGTGTGGGGCACGTCAGCGAGCAGGGCGCCGAGCGTCACGACGAGCTGGGTGCCGAGCGCCTCGGCAAGGTCGATGATGTGACGGCAGAAGGACTTCCAGCGCATCGACGGCTCGGGACCCTGGACGAGGATGAGGTCGCGCGGGGCGCGCGGCACGCGGGCGGCGAAGATCTCGATGCCGGGCCAGATGATCTCGCGCCTGCGCCCGTCGGGCGCAGCTCCCTCGCTCAAGCGGATCTGCGGCCGCGTGGACTGAAAGTCGTAGAAGTCCTCCGGGTCGATGCGCGCGAAGCGCTCGGCGCCGAGGGATTCGCCGATGAACGTCAGGGCCGCTGAGGCGGCATCGCCGGCGTCGTTCCAACCGCTGAAGGCGCAGATCAGCGCCGGGGCTCGAAGTCCGTCCGGTCTGCTCTCCCAGATCAGGGGCTGCATCCGATTCAAGGTACATCATGGTCGTGTGACGAT
>JALZJA010000425.1 GCA_030860005.1 Actinomycetota bacterium | reverse complement strand
CGCGTGCGACCGTCGGCGCCGATGCGACGTGCAAGCACGACCTCGACGGCATCAGCCGCAAGACGCCCGCCGAGCTCGCCGCGCAGCGCCTCGGGCAGCTCGAACACGCCCTCGACGTAGGCCTCGGCGGCGCCCGGCCGCACGATCGCATGCTTCGCCCGCCCGCCGAGCAGCAGGTCGAGCGCATGTGCGAGCACGGTCTTCCCCGCCCCCGTCTCCCCCGTGAGCACGTTGAGCCCCGGCGCGAGCCGCAGCTCGGCGCGCTCGATGAGCAGCAGGTTCTCGACGCGCAGTTCGGTGAGCATCGCCGAACGGTGTAGCAGCGCGGCCCGACGGATCGTGGGTTCGGGGCCTTGGTTTGGCGCGCGTACCTATGACGACAAGCGCCCGAACTTCGTCCGCAGCCGCCCGTAGAAGGACCACCCCGGCACCTGCGCGAGGCCGGCTATGTCGTCCTCGAATCGGGCCCGGATCTCGGCGCCCGGGGCGATCTCGCCCGCGGGGCGGCCGTCGATCAGGACCTCGACCGCGTCGCTGCCGCAGTTGGCGAGGCTGAGGCAGTCGCTCGGGGCGACGACCACGGCGCGAGCGGTGAGCGAGTGCGGCGCGATGAACGACACGCAGAAGCCCTCCACGCCCCAGGCCATGACGGGCCCGCCGTTGGCGAGGTTGTAGCCCGTCGATCCGGCCGGCGTGCACACGACGAGCCCGTCGCAGCGAACCCGGCCGACCTCCTCGCCCTCGACGCCATAGGCGAGGCGCGCGACGCGGGCGCCGATCTTGCGGTGAATCGAGACGTCGTTGATCGCCAGCAGCGGGCCGTCGCCTGCCTCGATCGTGATCGCCGGCATGAGCAGCACATCGAAGTCGTGCGCGAACGCGCGCTCGAACCCGTAGTGCTCGAGGTCCTCTGGCTCGAGCGCGGCGAGGAAGCCGACCTCGCCGTAGTTCACGGCGAACACCGGCACGTCGGTGCGCGCATAGCGCCGCAGGCCGCGCAGGATCGTCCCGTCGCCCCCCAGCACGATGCACAGCTCGACGTCGTCGATGATCTCGGCGTTTGCGATGACGACGTCGTCCGCGATGGTTTCGAGCCCGAGCGTCGCCGTGCCCTCGGGATCGAAGCGCAGCCTCACGCCCGCCCCGTGCGCCGCCGCGATGAGCAGCTCGAGCACGTGCGCGACCTGCTCCTTGCGCGAGTGCGTGAGCACCGTGACCTGCCGTTCGGCGTTCACGACTCGACCTCGCGCGCGGCCGCGTCGAGGTCGTCGCGCGTGCCGGCGCGGCCGGGTTCGGCGAGCCATACGAAGCTCTCGAGGTTGCCCTTCGGCCCGGGCAGGCCCGACGAGGCGAAGCCGAGCACGCAAGCGCCGAGCTGTCGCGCGCTCGATGCCACGCCGACGAGCACCGTGCGGCGGTCGACCGCATCGCGCACGACGCCGCCCTTGCCGACCCGCGCGCGCCCGATCTCGAACTGCGGCTTGATCATCGCCAGGACGTCGTGGCTCGGGGCGGCGACTGCCAGCACCGCGGGCAGGACCTTCGTCAGCGAGATGAACGACAGGTCCATCACGACGAGGTCCGGCGCGTAGGGCAGATCGCCAGGCTTCAGGCCGCGAGCGTTCGTGCGCTCGAGCACGGTCACGCGCTCGTCGTTGCGCAGGCGCCAATCCAACTCGCCGTAGGCGACGTCGAGCGCGACGACGTGGCGCGCGCCGGCCTGCAGCAGGCAGTCGGTGAAGCCGCCGGTGCAAGCACCGACATCGAGGGCGCTGCGCCCGTCCGGCTCGATCCCGAACTGCCCGAGCGCGTTGGCGAGCTTGATCCCGCCACGCGAGACGAACCGGGGACGCTCGTCGACGGCGACCGCGATATCCGAGTCGACGAGCTGTCCGGGCTTCGATGCCCTGGCTCCGTCACCGCCGAGGCGCACCTCGCCGGCCATCACGGAAGCCGCGGCACGCGTTCGCGAGTCAAACAGACCGCGCTCGGCCAGCAGGGTGTCCAAGCGCACGCGGGCCATGGCCGCGAACGGTAACGCGTTGCGTTGTGTGACCCCTCTCACTCTCAGGTGGGCGCTCAACCAGCACACTTAGGCAAGCGTCAGGGCACAAGCCTCCCCCGGGGCTGACCTGAATGGTCCGCCCGGCGCTCACATAGCCAGACGACATAGCAGGGTCTCTCCTCCCGAAACGGCCCGTCCTTACCCGGCGGGCCGTTTCTTTGCCTCCGCTCTGCCCAGCACCGGCGCGGCCGGCGATCGCGCACAGCTACCCTTCCGCCGCGATGTCAGGCAAGCAACGTTTGGTCCTGCTCGGTCTCGCCGTGGCCGCGGCGGTCGCGGCGATCATCGTGATCCCGTCGCTCGGCGACGAGGAGTCGGACGACGAGACAACCACGGTCCACCCGCAGCCGCGGGCGACGATCACCCGCGGCACGGCGACGACCGTCCAGAAGCCCAGGCCCAAGGCCCCGACCGCGAAGACCATCTCGGTGCGCGCCGGCAAGCCAGTCGGCGGCGTCAAGCGCCTGAGCTTCGAGCAGGGGCAGACCGTGCGCTTCGTCGTCGAGTCGGACGTCGCCGACGAGGTTCACGTCCACGGCTACGACCTGTCGAAGAACGTGGCGGCCGGCGGCCGAGCCGTCCTGCGCTTCGAGGCGAAGCTCGCCGGGATCTACGAGATCGAGCTCGAGGGTCGCGGCCAGCAGATCGCCGAGCTCCGCGTCAACCCGTAGCGAACTGTCCAGCCAAGCGCCCTCAGCGGCGCATGTTCGCGATGCGGACGTGGACGTGGTCGTCGTGGTTGCGGATGGGCTGCACGATGCCCGGTGGCCCGCCCAGCCCGACCCGTAGCCCGACGAACGCGAACTGCGCGCCCGCGGCGACGAAGCGGCTGACGAGATCCTGCGCCAGGGCACGGTCGACGTCTCGGACGCGCGTCGGCGCCCGCGGCCTGCGGTCACGCCGGGGATAGAAGACGTCCGCGTCGAGGCCGTTGCGATGTGACATGTGACCGGCCATCTGCCCGCCGAACGGCAGGCTGAGATCGCCGATCATCACCTGGGGCGCGCCGGGGTTGGCGAGCCGGTAGTCGCGCAGCACGGCAAGCAGGTACGTCAGCATCCGGTCCGTCGTCCAGCGGTTGTGCGGCGCGCTGAGCCCGATCCAGTCCGGGCCGCTGGCGGGTAGCTGCACGCCGTTGACGAGGCGCCCGTTGTTCGGCGCCCCGACGGCGAGCGAGCCGACCTGCGGCACGACGACGGGCGGCGCCGCCGAGGTTGTGGCGGGCTTCGCCAGCGAGGTCCGCAGGCGCAGGTCCCGCGGGCCCTTCTTCTTCGCCACGACCGTCGGCTGGGTCATCTGCAGGAGCGCCACGGGCCTGACGGCGTCATCGCCACAGCCGGACCCGGCGAGGGCGAGGCCAGCGAGCACGCCGAGGGCGGCGATCCGGGTCGGACGGCTCATCCGCCGCCCATCATCGCTCACCGGCCAGTCGTAGGTGACGGATACGGTGGATGGATGCGGGCATGGGCGCTTCTCACCGCCGGCGTTCTCGTTGCCGCCGGCGTCCTGGGCATCGCCCTGTCCGGCGGGTCAGATGATCCAACGGCGTCAGACAACGGGGCGGCGGACTCCCCGGTGGTGGGTTGCGCCACGCACGTCGAGCCGAACATCAAGCGGATCGACGCCCATGGCAACACGATCCGCGGGCCGTTCGCCGTGATCGGCACCGTGCGCGAGGTATCGCGCCGGGCGGCGTCGACGTTCATTGCCCGCCGCGGCGCGCTGGCGGGGGCGAAGCTTCCGGTCGCGCTGCGCGCCGGTCACCGCGCGACGCTTCGTGTCAGCCCTGGCCAACGTGCGCACGCTGCGCTCCTGTTCCGAGAGCAGACGAGCAGAGCCACGCGGATCGAGGACGGCGATCAAGCCGCGACGTTCGTGCCCTGCGCTCCGGACGCGCCCGCGTTCTCGGGCGGAAGGGTCGGCCCGATCACGGGCTGGGCGGGCTCAGTGATCGTGAGGGGCCCGCGCTGCGTTCGGCTCGAGCTGCGGGTCGACAGCAGCCGGCTCCCGGACATCCGTCTGCCGATGGGGCGCAGCTGCGCTCGGGCCGCCGCGGCCGCCGCTGTCCCGGTCAAGACGGTGACCCCCACCGTGGCGACTTTTCCATCTCACAGGGGGTCAACTCGCCACGGTGCCCGCCACGAGCCGGGGCGCCCTTCCGACCGGGGCCTTCGCGCCGTCGTAGGCCGCGCTGGTGAGTGACCAATCGCGCGCCGGCCACCGACGAAGTGTCGGTTCTGCACGCGAACCCGCCACCCCCGCACCGCTCGCTCGTCCTTATCGATGCTGTTCGTTGGTCAACCCGCCCTCAGCCGCTCAGCAAACGCCCACACCGGTTACGCAGCGGGCAGGGCGCCGGGACGATCGTCATGAAACGCGCATGTCGTCAGCAGCACCGAGTCGGCCC
>JALZJA010000173.1 GCA_030860005.1 Actinomycetota bacterium | reverse complement strand
TGGGACAGAGTGCTCGAGGGCGTCGGCTTCACGTGCTGCAAACCTTGACAGGTCCCCACTTAGGTTTTATATACTTCCGGTCACCATAACCCATCTGACCAGGAGGTTTGGACATGGCGATCATCCGTTGGGACCCCGCCCGTGAGCTGGACTCGCTGCAGGGTGAGATGAACCGGCTGTTCTCGAGCTTCTTCGAGACGCCAACCCCTCCGGGCAACGGGACCATCAGCGCCAACACCGCCGCCCGCCGCTGGATCCCCGCGATGGATCTCGTCGAGACCGGCGACCAGTTCGTCCTCAAGGCTGACCTTCCGGGAATGTCCGAGAGCGATGTGACCATCGAGCTGGAGTCGGGTGTCCTCACGATCGCCGGCGAGCGCAGGACCGAGCACGAGGACAAGCACGAGGGCTACTACCGCCTCGAGCGTGCGACCGGCGCGTTCTCGCGCGCGTTGACGTTGCCCGACGGCATCGACCCCGAGGGTGTCGAGGCGAGCTTCGACAACGGCGTGCTCGAGGTGCGGATCCCCAAGCCAGAGCAGGCAAAGCCGCGCCGCGTCCGGATCGGCGTCGGCGAGCCGAAGACGATCGACGCCGACTAGGGGTGACGTCGTCGGGAGGTCGTCGCTTGCGACGACCGCAGGACGAAACCCCCGTAGCCTGCGGGGCGCATGAGCGCCCTGCGGATCCTGCACACGGACCCCGGCTCGCGGGCGCGGGCCGGGGTTCTTCGTACGGCTCACGGCGACGTGCGCACCCCCGCCTTTGTCCCGCTCGCGACGAAGGCGACGGTCAAGGGCCTCGAGCCGCGCGAGGTCGCGGCGCTCGGCTACGACATCGTCCTCGCCAACACGTTCCACCTCTTCCTCGAGCCCGGCCATGAGCTGATCGCGCGCTTCGGCGGGCTGCATGACTTCATGGCCTGGCAGCGGCCGATCGTCACGGACTCGGGTGGCTTTCAGGTCTTCTCGATGGGCCACGGCACTGTCGCCGATGAGATCAAGGGCCGCGCGCCGAGCGGCCAGGACCGGATGGGTCGCGTGCTCGCGATCGAGGAGGAGGGCGTGCGCTTTCGCTCCTATCTCGACGGCGGTGAGCGCTTCATGGGCCCGGAGACGTCGATGGAGGTCCAGGCGGCGCTGGGCTCGGACATCGCGCTGGTCTTCGACGAATGCACGCCGTTCAATGTCCGTCGTGACTACACGGCGCGCTCGACCGAGCGCTCCCACCGCTGGCTCGATCGCTGCCTGGCGTGGCACGCCGCCCATGGACCGCAGGGCCAGCTCGTCTACGGGATCATCCAGGGCGGCGTCCACGAGGACCTGCGCATCGGCTCAGCGCAGGAGGTCGCTGCGCGCCCGGTCGATGGCCTGGCCGTCGGCGGATCGCTCGGCGCCGAGAAGGCGCAGATGTACGAGGTCGTGGACTGGGCGGTGAGGGCGATCGACGAGGCCCGCCCGCGCCACCTGCTCGGCATCGGCGACGTCGATGACCTCATCCGTGGCGTCGAGCTGGGCATCGACACGTTCGACTGCGCGATGCCAACGCGGCTGGGCCGCCACGGCGTCGCGATCGTGCCCTCGCCCGAGGCGCGCTGGCGCGTCGATCTCACCGCGGCGCGCTGGAAAGAGTCCGCCGAGCCGATCATGGAGGGCTGCCCGTGCCCGGCCTGCCTGGCTGGCCATCCGCGCGGCTACCTGCGCTACCTCATGCGCAACCGCGAGCTGACGGGCGTGCGGCTGCTGACGCTGCACAATCTCGCGTACCTCGCGCGGCTGATGGCCGACCTGCGCAGCGCGATCGCGCTCGGCACGCTCGCGCAGCGGGCGGCGGCACTGCGGGCGGGGGAGGCGCCGGCGGTCGTTCCGGCCGCGGCGGAGCTGGCGTCCTGACGGCGCGTCCCTGCTACTTCGTGTTGTCGTCGACGAGCTGCTTCATCTGATCGACGATCTCGCCCGTGCTGCTGCCGTCGATCTCGCGCAGCTTGACGTTGTCTGTGCCGGCGGAGTTCCCGGCCGCGTAGGCGATCACTCCGGCCGCGAGGGCGAGGATCAGGAGCATCGCGACCCACCGGCCGGCGCCGCGCTTGCCGCCCGGCTCGTCGCGCCGGCGTGCGGGCGCGACGGGCT
>JALZJA010000422.1 GCA_030860005.1 Actinomycetota bacterium | reverse complement strand
GCACCGCAGCGGGTGGTGTGGCGGCGGGCGGGGCGGCAGCGGCGGGCGGCGCGGCGAGCGGCGGCTCCGTAGTGCTCACAGGCGCGGGGGCGCTCCTCGGCGCCAAGGTCATCGGTGCCAAGGCCGTGATCGCCTTGGCCTTGAGCGGCGTTGCCGGCGGCGGTTACGTGGCCGCCCAGCAGCTTCCCAGTCATCGTTCGCCCGCTCCGCCTGAGCACGCGACTTCCGCCCGACCCGATCAGCCACAGAAACCGGGAGTCAAGCCGCCCGCGGGTGGCGTGGCCGTGCTCACCGGCGACCACGCATGCGCACGGGATCTCGCCACCGTCTTCGTCGCATGTTCCGACAGCGTGCCGGCCAAGGCCGGCTCTCGCCCTGACGGCACATCCGACTCTCCGAGCGAGTGCCCTACTAGGTTCGCCAGCACCCCCGGATGCTCCGACAAACCGCCGGCCGATCCGATGCCCGCCGGTCAGGCACCCGCCGGTCAGGCACCCGCCGCTCAGGCTCCCGCCGGTGAGGCACCCGCCGCTCAGGCTCCCGTCGACCGTGACGGCGATGGCATACCCAACCGTCAGGACCAGTGCCCTAACCGGCCCGCCAGCACGCCCAACGGATGTCCCGACAAACCGCCGGCCGCTCAGGCTCCCGCCGACCGTGACCGTGACCGTGACGGCATACCCAACCGCCAGGACCAGTGCCCTAACCGGCCCGCCAGCACCCCCAGCGGATGTCCCGACAAACCGCCAGCCGGCGCGCTCGGGAAGGGCGACGGCTGATCTGCGGCCTGTGGTCAGGCTGGCGGAGTCCTCCGAGTCAGTACTGCAAGCGCAGGTCCGCGAACATCGGGAAGTGCCGGACGTCGCGCGCTGCCGCCGCATCGAGGGCTCGTCGCTCGTCCTCGGTGAGAGAGATCTGAGTTCTCTGCATGATGTAAGTGATTACATCACGCACCCTCTGCCGGCTGGGACGTTTAGACAACGGTCGCACCAGCCCCACTGAGGGAGCGAGTACGCTCTGGTTGGTGCTGCGCTGACTAGTGAGCGCCGCCCGCTCATGCTCTGAGGAAGAGGAGTCCCTGCGTGGTACGCATCGCCGGTCTCGCCATCGCAGTCATCCTCGTGATCGCGAGCGTCGCCGGGGGCGCCTCCGAACCCGCGGCGGACAGCTCGCCGCACCTCTTCCTCGTGCCGACGGATGGTGAGGCCGCGGCGGCGCTGAAGCGCGCCGACGCCCGCGTGATCGCCCGCTACAGCGCCTTCACGCTCGTCGAGGCGAGCGCAAACGACGCGCGGGCGCTGCGCGCCGCCGGCAGCGACCGCCGCGACGACATGCGCGCGGTCACGATCGGCAATCGCGCGATCGACCCGACGAAGCAGCGCAGCGCGCTGGCGACCAAGACGACGAGCCCCGACGTCCGCGGACTGGCCATCGTCCAGTTCGTCGGCCCGATCAAGGACGACTGGCTCGAGCGCCTGCGCAAGACCGGCGCTCGCGTGGTCATCTACATGGCGCAGAACTCGTACCTCGTGCACGGCTCCGCACGTGAGCTGGCGAGGGTCGCCGCGCTGGGCGGCGTCGATCAGGCGGTGCGCGCCGTCGTGCCGTACACCGCCCAGGACAAGCTGCGCACCGCGGTCAAGTCGAGCGGCAGCCAGCGCCTAGCGGTCCAGAGCCTGTCGGGCGACGACGGCTCGGCGGCGCGCGACGCGGTCACGCGCGCGACGAACCGCCGGCTGCGCGGCACGTCCGCGGTGGGGCCGTTGCGCACGCAGTACGTCGACGCCGACGCGTCCGCCGTGACGGCGCTGGCATCCGATCCTGGCGTCGTGTCGATCGCCCCGGCCCCGGTCCACGAGCTACAGGACGAGCGCCAGGCCCAGATCCTCGCCGGCAACGTGAGCGGCGACCGCTGATCCCGACGGCCGCGAACTACTTCGCCTTCCACGAGGGCCTCGGCCTCGGCCCGGCGAAGTTCGAGCCAGTCGTCGACGTGACCGACAGCGGCCTGGACCGCGGATCGACGAGCCTCGTCCACCCCGACTACGAAGAGAGCGCAATCAGCCGCGTCGCGTACGCCGATGACTTCACCGCCGACGCGGACGCGACCGACTGCGACGGCCACGGCACGATCAATGCCGGGATCATCGGCGCCTTCGACACCGCCACGGGTGCCGCGGCCGAGGACGGGGGCGGGTTCAACTACGGACTTGGCGTCGCGCCGCGGACCCGGCTCGGCGGCTCGAAGATCTTCAACTGCGAAGGCGTTTTCGAGCTCACGAGCAGCCTCACCGCTGTGACCACCAACGCGTATTCGAGGGGGGCCCGCATCTCGAACAACTCGTGGGGCTGCAGCACATGCGCCGGCCACTACGACGCCGATTCGCAGGAGTACGACGCGCTCGTCCGCGACGCGAACCCCGGACTCGCCGGAAACCAGCAGATGGTCGAGATCTTCTCGGCCGGCAACGGCGGACCGGTCGGAGACACGATCGGCAGTCCGGGCAACGCGAAGAACGTCATCACCGTGGGGGCGTCGGAGAACGTTCGCGCGAGCGGCACGGACGAGTGCGGCGTCACGGACTCGGGCGCCGACGACGCCAAGGACATCATCGGCTTCTCGAGCCGCGGTCCGGCGCCCGGCCGCCGGATCAAGCCCGACCTCGTCGCCCCCGGCTCCCACATCGTCGGCTCCGCTCCGCAGCACGCCGGCTACACCGGCCTCGGCGTCTGCGACCGGTTCTTCCCACCGTCACAGATGCTGTACAGCTTGTCGTCGGGAACGTCTCACTCTGCGCCGGCGGTCGCCGGCATGGCCGCGCTCGTGCGCGAGTGGTATCGCCAGAAGAAGGGCGGCGGCACGGCCGTCCCCTCGCCGGCGCTGACGAAGGCGATCCTCGCCAACGGCGCGACCGATGTCGTCGGCGGTGCTGACGGGGCCGGCGGCACGAACACGAACGTTCCCGACCAGACGCAGGGCTGGGGTCTCGCCAACCTGCAGCGGTCGTTGTCCACTGGGCCGCGCTTCTTTCGCGACCAGCAGGACGTGCTCGCCACGACCGGCAGCAGCTCCTCGTACGTGTTCGCCGTGCAGAACACCGGTCAGCCGGTGCGCGTCACGCTCGCGTACACCGACGCGGTCGGGCCGACGGGCGTCGACCCCGGCGTCAACGACCTCAACCTGACGGTCAGCGGACGGACCGGCACGTTCAAGGGAAACGTCTTCTCCGGCGGGCGGTCGGTCGCGGGCGGGAGCGCTGACAGCGCCAACAACCTCGAGAGCGTCTACATCCCCGCGACGGCCAGCGGCAGCTTCTCCGTCGAGGTGACCGCGGCCAACATCGCCGGCGACGGCGTGCCGGGCAACGGCGACGCGACCGACCAGGACTTCGCGCTCGTCGTCTCCAACGCGGACCCGACGACAGCCCCCGTGTTGGCCGCGCAGACCTCGACCGTGACTCCCGGCGGCGACGCGAACGGCGCGCTCGAGCCGGGAGAGACCTTCGCCGTCTCCCAGCAGCTGCGCAACAGCGGCAATGCGAGCTTGACCGGCATCGCCGCGACGATGACGGGCCCGGGCACGGTCGCGATCGATGACGGCGCCGCCGTTTGGCCCGACCTGGCCGCGGGCGCCTCGGGCTCGAACTCGGACGCGCTCGCGGGCACGCTGAGCGCGGCCGCCACGTGCGGCGCGCCGGTCAACCTCAGCCTTTCGATCACGAGCACCCAGGGGGCAAGCGCGGTCGTGCCGATCAGCGTTCCGACAGGGGCCGCCGGCTCTCCGGCGGCGTTCAACAGCGCCAACGTTCCCAAGGCGATTGCGGACAACGATCCGGTGGGCACGACGTCGGAGCTCAACGTTCTTACGCCGGGGATAGTCAAGGACGTCGACGTGCGCATCGGGAGCCTCACCCATACCTTCGTCGGGGACCTGAAGATCGACCTCACGGCGCCGAACGGGAGGGTCGTCAACCTCGTCAACCGTCCCGGGGGCGTCGACAACGACGAAGACAACTTCACGAACACGGTCTTCAGCGACGAGGCCACCACCGCGATCGGCTCCGGTGCGGCGCCCTACGCGGGCTCGTTCAGGCCGCAGCTCGATCAGCTGTCGCGCTTCGACGGAGGCCCGCAGAACGGCGTATGGACGTTGAGGGTCTCCGACCGCTTCGCCGGCGACACGGGCACGCTCAACAGCTGGGGTCACGACACGAGCCGCGCGATCTGCCCGAGTTCGCCACCGCCACCGCCACCGCCGCCGCCGCCACCGCCACCGCCGCCGCTGCCGCCACCGCCGCCGCTGCCGCCGCCACCACCGCCATCCGTCTCCTTCGCCACCTCGCCGAAGCACCTGAGGGTGTCCAGGACCGGCCGCTTCACCTACCGGTTCTCCGCGACCGCGGGACTCGCCGCCAAGATCACGCTCACGAGCACGAGCAAGGTGAGGATCGCCACCAAGACGCGCAAGATGAAGCTCGGCCCGAAGAGCTTCACCGCGCTCGCGAACGGGGGAGCGAAGGTGACGTTCAAGCTGTCGAGCAAGAACCTGCGCGCGCTGAAGCGACGCACGAGGCTGCGCTTCGCGGTCGTCGTGACGGTCGGGCAGAAGAAGTTCAACGCCAAGGTCACGCTGAAGCGGCCGAAGCAGGCCAGCTCGTGAGCACGATGCGGCGCGGGGCCTTCAGCCCGCGGTCAGCTCGCCCGCCCGCACCAGCACGCCATCGAGCATCTGCGCCGTCAGGCGACCCGTGAACGTGTTCTGCTGGCTGGGGTGAAAGCAGCCCAGCAGCGCGGGCTGCCGCGGATCGAGATGAACCTCCGCGGCGTGGCCGAAGCGCGGGCGCGGGCGCGGGACCGGCGCGCCGCGAGCCTCCAGCAGGCGCAGCGCCGCCGCCCACGCAAACGCGCCGAGGCAGACGACGACGCGCACGCTTCCGAGCAGCTCGAGCTCGCGCGCCGCGTATGGCAGGCAGGTGTCGCGCTCGGCCGGCGTCGGTTTGTTCTGAGGCGGGGCGCAGCGCACGGCCGCGGTGATCCACACGTCGCGCAGCTTCAGGCCGTCGCCCGCGCGCACCGAGGTCGGCTGGTTGGCGTAGCCGGTCCGGTGCAGCGCGGCGAAGAGGAAGTCCCCCGAGCGGTCGCCGGTGAAGATGCGCCCCGTGCGGTTGGCGCCGTGGGCGGCGGGCGCCAGGCCGAGCACGAGCACGCGGGCAGCTGGGTCGCCGAAGCCGGGGATCGGCCGGCCCCAGTAGCGCTCGCCGGCGAACGCGGCGCGCTTCTCGCGCGCCACCAGCTCGCGCCAGGCCACGAGCCGCGGGCAGCGCCGGCACGCGATGACCTCGCGTTCGAGCTCGGCGAGGTCGGCGGTCAAGCGGGCGGTTGGGAGAGCAGCCCGAGGATCAGGCGCTCGATCAGCGGCAGGAGGTCGAGCATTCGCTCGGGATGGCCCGTGCGCAGCTGGCGCGACACGAGCTCGAACGTCGCGCCGACGATCGCGAAGGCCTCGTCGGGCGAGCCGTAGGCGGGGCCGCCGTTGCGCTTGGCCGCCTCCTTCGTCTCCTCGTACATGACGTGGGCGAAGCCGCCGAGCGCGGCATCGCGCAGCTCGGCGACGCGCGGGCCCGCGCCGACCGTCTCGACGAGGATCGCCTGCGACATCGTCGGATGGGTCTCGAGCGTCTCGAGAATCGCCCGCAGGCCGGCCCGGTGACGATCCTGGAAGTCGCGGTCGGCGCCGCGCGAGGCCTGCATGAGCGCCTCGAGCAGCGTCGCCGAGGCATACTCGAAGAGCGCCAGCAGGCACTCCTCCTTGTTGGCGAAATGCTCGTAGAAGGTGGCCTTCGACATCCCTGCCTCGCGGCTGATCGCCTCGGCGCTGGCCTCGGCGTACCCGACCCGCGAGAAGACCTCCGCGGCGGCATCGAACAGCCGGTGTTTCTGGACCTCGAGCCGGACCTCCAGCGGCGGCGCGTGGCGGCCGCGCGGGATCGGCAACTGGGCGGATGTACGGTCTGTCACCGCGTCGCAGTGTAGATAGGCTCCCGGCCAGTGAGAACGACCGCCGCCCTTTGCGTGCTCGCCGTGGCCGTGGCCGGCTGCGGCGCCGGCGCGAGCGATTCCTCGAAGAGCTTCGACGGCGAAAAGCGCGCGGTCGCGCGCGTGGTGGAGGATCTCGAGAACGCGGGACAGGACCGCTCCGAGCGGAAGATCTGCGCCGAGCTGCTCGCCGACAGCCTGCTGGAAGGGCTGAAGAAGCAGGGGACGAACTGCACGACGGCCGTCAAGGAGGCGCTCGAGGACACGGACTCCTTCGATCTCGAGGTGGAGGACGTCACGCTGAGCGGCGCCAGCGCCAGAGCGAAGGTCGTGTCTGGTCGGGCCGGGTCGAGCGAGAAGGTCGACACGCTCACCCTCGAGCGCGAGGGGTCCGCCTGGAAGATCTCCGAGCTGACCGCGCCGGAGTAGCTCAGTCTGAGATCTGCGTGCCGTACTGGCGCTCGTAGTACTCGCGGTAATCGCCCGAGCGGACCGGCTCCCACCAGGCGGTGTTGTCGCGGTACCACGCCACGGTCTGCTCGAGCCCCGCGTCGAAGCGCACGCTCGCCTCCCAGCCCAGCGCGCGCACCTTGTCCGATCCGAGCGAGTAGCGGCGGTCGTGGCCCGGGCGATCGGTGACGTACTCGATGAGCTCGTCATCGGCGTCACACAGCTCGATGATGCGCTGCACGACCTCGATGTTCGGGCACTCATCCGGGCCGCCGACGTTGTATGCCTCGCCGGGGTCGCCGTGGGCCAGCACGTGGCCGATGCCGCGCGCGAAGTCCTCCACGTAGAGCCAGTTGCGCACCTGCATGCCGTCGCCGTAGACGGGCAGGCGATCGCCGTGCATCGCGTTGAGCACCATGAGCGGGATGAGCTTCTCCGGGTACTGGTAGGGCCCGTAGTTGTTCGAGCCGCGGCAGATGAGCGTCTCCAGGCCGAACGTGTGGAAGTAGCTCGAGACGAGCAGGTCGGCGCCGGCCTTCGTCGCGCTGTACGGCGACGAGGGCGCAAGCGGCGAGCTCTCGGTGAACGAGCCGTCCTCGATCGAGCCGTACACCTCGTCGGTCGAGACCTGCAGGTAGCGCACGCCCCGCGCCCGCGCGGCCTCGAGCAGCACCCACGTCCCGATTGCATGGGTCGTGACGAACGCGTCGGGCTCGGAGATCGAGCGATCGACGTGTGTCTCGGCCGCGAAGTTCACGACCGCATCAACGCCGTCAATCGCCTCCGCGACGGCCGCGGCGTCCTCGATCCCCGCGTGCACGAACGCGACGTCGAGGCCCTCGAGGTTCTCGCGCCGACCGGCGTACGTGAGCTTGTCGAGCACGACGATCTCGTCGTCGTGCTCGCGCAGGCGCACGCGCACGAAGTTCGAGCCGATGAAGCCGGCCCCGCCGCAGACGAGCAGCTTCATGACCAGATCGCTCCGCTGCGCGTCGCTCCCGGACGCACGGCCGCGCTTCCGTCTCGCCGTTCGTCCACGTTACGCACGTGGGCCGCGACGCCCTCCTGCCACGGCGGCAGCGTCAGCGGCTCGCGGCGCTCGCTGCCGAGCACGCTGTAGGCGGGTCGGGGCGCGGGGCGCGGGAACGCGTCGCTCGTCGTCGGCAGGACGCGGCAGTCGATCCCGGCGCGGTGAAAGACCTCGAGCGCAAGCTCGTTCCAGGAGCAGGCTCCGGCGCCGGCGATGTGGTGGATGCCCGTCTGCGACGGGCGCTCGGCGATCTCCACGAGCGCTCCCGCCAGATGGCCCGTCCATGTCGGGCAGCCGATCTGATCGGTGACGACGGTGACCTCGTCGCGCTCGGCTCCGAGGGCGAGCATCGTATCGACGAAGTTGCGTCCCCCCGCGCCGAACATCCAGGCGGTTCGGACGATCGCGTGCAGCGGGTTGGCGGTCGCGACCTCGCGCTCGCCCGCGAGCTTCGTCTCGCCATAGGCGCCGAGCGGGCCCACGGGGTCGGACTCGAGCCACGGTTGGCGCTTTGAGCCGTCGAAGACGTAGTCGGTCGAGACGTGGACGATCTGCGCGCCGATCTCCGCCGCGGCCGCCGCGACGTTTCCGGCTCCGGCGCCGTTCACGGCGAGAGCCGCCGCGTGGTCGGCCTCGGCCCCGTCGACGTCGGTGTAGGCGGCGCAGTTGATGACCGCCCGCGGGCGCTGCTCGGCGACGAAGCGCCGCACCGCGCGCTCATCCGTCACGTCGAGCGCGGTACGGGTCGCGGCGCACACGTCATGTCCCAGCCGTACCGCGGCGTCGACGACAGCGCTTCCGAGCATGCCGCCCGCGCCTGTCACGAGCAGCCTCATCGCGAGGGGCCTCGATTCGGTTCGATGATCGAGCAACGACGCGACGTCACAGGATCCCGATCTCGGAGTTGTCGCCGACCATGAAGCGGTAGGCGCGCGGCTGGCGCACCCCGCGCGAGATCGTCACGTTGCGCCCCAGCAGCGAGGACTCCATGCGGCCTTCGAGGTTGCGCACGGACGATCCCGCGAGCAGGATCGAATGCTCGACCTCTGCCTCGCAGATGACGCAGTTCTCGCCGATCGCGGTGTACGGGCCGATGTAGCAGTCGGTCAACTGCGCCCCCGCGCCGATGATCGCCGGTCCGCGCACGCTCGTGCGCTCCAGCCGCGCTCCCGACTCGACGACGACGCGCCCGTCGCACTGCGACTGGTTCAGCTCGCCCTCGACGCGCGGTTCGATGCGGTCGAGGATGAGCCGGTTGGCTTCGAGCATGTCGTCCAGGCGGCCGGTGTCCTTCCACCAGCCGCGGACGATGTGCGGCTCGACGCGCCGTCCGCGGTCGACGAGGTACTGGATCGCATCGGTGATCTCGAGCTCGCCGCGCGCGCTGGGCGTGATCGCCCGCGACGCGTCGTGGATTCCCGCCGTGAACATGTAGACGCCGACGAGTGCGAGGTTCGTCGCGGGCTCGGGCGGCTTCTCCACGAGCCGCAGGACCCGCGTGCCGTCGAGCTCGGCGACGCCGAAGTTCTCCGGGTCGGGAACCGGCGTGAGGAGGATCAGCGCGTCGGGCCGGCTCGACCGGAAGGACTGCACGAGCTCCGTGATGCCGCCCTGCAGCAGGTTGTCGCCGAGGTACATGACGAAGGGCTCGGAATCGAGGTACTCCTCGGCCGTCAGGACGGCGTGCGCGAGCCCGAGCGGCGCGTCCTGCTCGACGTAGGTGATGCGCACCCCGAAGCGCGAGCCGTCGCCGGCGGCGGCGCGGATCTCATCGCCCGTCTCCGGCGCGATGATGATGCCGACGTTCTCGATCCCGGCCTCCGCCATGGCCTCGATGCCGTAGAACAGGACCGGCTTGTTGGCGACCGGCACGAGCTGCTTGGCGCTCGTGTGGGTGATCGGCTGCAGGCGCGTGCCCTTGCCGCCCGAGAGGATCAGCCCCTTCATGCGTGGGCCCTCCAGCAAGTCCCTGCACGCTGGGATCGGCCTGCGGGAGGAACCACTTAGTAGACACCGGCCGCGAGCTTGCGGTGATCCCAGGTCACGCGCGAGCGCTCGGCGAACTGCAGCGCCACGCGCTTGGGCGCCTGCGCGTGCACCATCTCGCGGACGTCATCCGGGAGCTCGCCCGGTGGGTCGGGGCGGTCTTCCTGATAGCGATCGAAGAGCTCCATGCCGAAGGCTGTGACGATCTCTGTGTCGCGGTGGATGGTCACGTCGCTCCTCAGCATGACGCCGCGCAGCTGCGCGTACTCCTTGCCGGCCTCGACCTCGAGCGTCGCGCGCGGGTCGCGCTCGAGGTTGCGCGCCTTCTGGGACTTCGCGAACGTCCACGCCCAGATCTGGCCATCGCGCACGACGTACCAGAGCGGCATGAGGTGAGGGAACCCGTCGCGGCCGATGGTCGCGCAGATGACCGTTCGCTCCTGCTCGAGGAAGTCGGCGACCTCCTCGTCGGTCATCCGGATCTGGTCGCGGCGACTCATGGGCGGGACTGTAGTCAGTCGCCACCGCGGCGCGCGGGACCTTCGTCGGGGTCCCGCGCGCTGAGGGTGATGTCGTCCGCAGGTCGTCGCTTGCGATGA
>JALZJA010000168.1 GCA_030860005.1 Actinomycetota bacterium | reverse complement strand
CGCAGCTCGATGCGCCGGATCTTGCCCGTCAGCGTCTTGGGCAGCGAGTCGACGAACTCGACCTTGCGCGGGTAGGCGTAGGCGGAGTGGCGCTCGCGCACGAACGCGGAGATCTCCTTGCCCAGCTCCTCGCTGGGCTCGTACCCCTCGGCGAGCACGACGAACGCCTTGACGACGTTGCCGCGGCGCTCGTCGGGCGCGGCGACGGCGGCCGCCTCGGCGACCGCGGCGTGCTCGAGGCACGCGGACTCCACCTCGAACGGGCCGATGCGGTAGCCGGCGGAGATGATCACGTCGTCGGCGCGGCCCTCGTACCAGACGTAGCCGTCGGCGTCCTGCGACGCGGCGTCCTTGGTGTGAAACCACTCGCCGCCGAAGGTCTCTTCGCCCGCCTCCTCGTTGTTCCAGTAGCCGAGGGGATAGTGCGGGTTCGAGCGGGCGCGCAGGCAGATCTCGCCGCGCTCGCCCTGCGCCACCGGGCGCTCCTCCTCGTCGAGGATCTGCACGTCCCAGCCGGGCATCGGCTTGCCCATCGACCCCTCGCGGACGTCCATGAACGGGTAGTTGGCGACGAGCGGATAAGACTCGCTGAGGCCGTAGAAGTCGAGCACGGTCACCCCGTACTGCTCGCGAAACCAGCGGATCGCCTCGGGGTTCAGCGGCTCGCCGGCCGAGCAGACGATGCGAAACTGCTGCGGGTAGCGCGTGCCCGCGTCGCCGATGCCCATCATCGAGCGGATCGCCGTCGGCGTGGCGAACACGTTGGTGACCTCGTGGCGGCTGAGGAAGTCCAACTGCTTGTGCGGATCGAAGCCGCCCTCGCGCTGCAGCACGTACTGCACGACGCCCAGGCGCCACGGGCCGATGAGCGGGCAGATGCCCGCGGCCCACGCCCACTCGCCCATGCCGTGGAAGCGCTCCCCGTCGCGGACGTCGTGGCAGTAGGCGAACTCCTCGTGGGCGAGGATGTAGCGGTGGGCGTGCAGGATGCCCTTGGCCAGGCCGGTGGTGCCGGAGGTGTAGTAGAGCTGGGCAGGGTCGTCGGAGGACGTGTCGACGACGTCGAAGCCGGTGGGGCCGTCGTCGAGGTCGCCCGGCTCGAGCAGCATCACGTCGGCCAGGCCGCCGACCCGCACCTCGTTCGCGGGGTTCGTGACCACCACGCGCGGCTGCGCGTCGCGCAGGCGGTGCGCGATGCCTTCGTCGCCGTAGAGGATCGACATCGACAGCAGGATCGCGCCGGTCTTCCAAGTGCCGAAGAACGCCGCTGCCGTCTCGGGCGTTGCCGGCGCCAGCATCGCGACGCGGTCGCCGCTGTGCACGCCGCGCTCGGTCAGCAGCCGCGCGAAGCGGTTGGACATGTCCTGCAACTCGCCCCATGACAGCTCGCGCACTGTGCCGTCGGGGTCCTCATGGATCATCGCGAGCTTGTCGCGCGGGTGCTTGTCGCAGACGTCCGCGGCGATGTTGTACCGCTCAGGAACGTGCCAACGGTGCTGCGCGCACACCTCCTCGTAGGTCATCGCCGAGAGCGTACCCTCGCGACCGATCTTCAGCGGCGCCTTCGCTTCTTCTTCTTGGAAGACGGATGGGGCGCGCGCTTTGGCACCTCGGGCGCGGGCGTCTCGGGCACGCCCGTGTGGCCGCGCGCCTTGCCGTTGGAAGAGGTCCTCGGCTTCTCCTCGCGGTCGCCACGCGCGGCGGCCTTCTCCTCGGCGCGCTCCTGGCGCGCCTCGCGCAGTTCCTGCTGTGTCGGCCACGGATGCGCCTCCCCCGTCGACCACGCCGGCGGCAGACCGTGCCTCCCGCCCCACTTGTGGAGGAACAGCATCCCGAGCGCGATGAGCCACAGCATCTGCACGAACGGCAGCGATTCGCCGATCGGGCGGATGATCGAGATGATGCCGACGATGATCCCGAGCACGCCCATGAAGCGCGTCAGCAGGCCGACGCTCATCGCCTTGAGCGAGATGAGCACGATCCCGAACGCGAGGATGAGCCCGCCGAAGTCCCTGAGGAACGCCCCGCTGATCACGACCGGCGACCGGATGACGTCGCGCGCCGCCTCGGCGGTCTGCTGTGAGGAGTCGGCGAACGACTTGGCCTCGATCGCGAGCGCGATCGAGCTCACGAGGCCGGGCACCGCCACGAGCAGCGCGCCGGCGATGATGACGACGATCGTCGCCCGGCCGACCTCGGGCCGGCGCGCGTAGGTCGCGCGGTACAGGTACGTCAGCGCGAACCCGATCGCAAGCGCGATCAGCGTGGCGACGAGCGCCGCGCCGACCTGCTCGGCGAGCCGGTCGTTGATGTAGAGGACCTCGCGGGCCTTGAGCCCGGGCTGGCGCGGGTTGCCCCCGAGCCGCTCGTCCAGCGCCCGTACGAGGTGCACGCTCGGGAAGTCGGTTCGGGCGGCGATCGCGAGGACGCTGCCGACGAGGCTGAGGATCCCAGCGCTGATCGCCGCGACCGCCGCGGGCGTGCGCCGGCGATGTTCGTCGGCGAGCGTCTCCTGCGGTGTGGCCGCCACGGCCGCAAGTGTATGTTGCGCCGGTGCAGATCCGTGACGTGATGACCGCGGGAGTCGTCACCTCCGGGCCGTCGGCGACGGTTCGTCAGGTGGCCGAGCTCATGCGCGAGCGCAACGTGGGCTCGATCGTGCTCGTCGACGAGGACGGTGCGCTGGCGGGCTTCGTGACCGACCGCGACCTCGCGATCGGGGCGCTGACCGACGGCCGCGACCCCGCCGACCCGGTCGCGCCGCACAGCTCGTCCCCGGTCGTCACGGCCGAGCCGGGCATGGGCGTCGAGGAGGCGGCGCAGCTCATGGTGCGTCACGGGATCCGGCGCCTGCCGGTGCTCGACAACGGCCGGCTGACCGGCATCGTCACGCTCGACGACCTCGCGGTGCGGACCGGCGACCTCGAGCTCGCCCAGCACATGACGGCGCAGATCACGCGCGCTGCGCTGCCGGGGTTCTACTTCCATGACCGCGGCGGCTGAGCGTCCGCCGGCGGCCGCGCGCGTGTGACGTGCCCGGCCTGCGGCGGGCCGCTCGCGCCGTGGCGCACCGTTCCCGGATCTGATCCGGCGCTGCCGGGCTCCTACGAGCTGGCGCGCTGCCGGTCGTGCGGGACGGCCGTGACGCTCGGCACCGCGCCCGTCGACGCGCACCAGACGGGTGCCTACGCATCTCA
>JALZJA010000147.1 GCA_030860005.1 Actinomycetota bacterium | reverse complement strand
TGCCGCGGCTGTCGCCCGCCGAGCGCGCCGCGGTCGACGAGGCGATCGAGCGCGCGATCGTCGGCGCCACGGAGACGGTCCACGCGCGGCTGCTGGACCTCTTCGAGCGCACCGGCACCGACGAGCTGATGCTGACGTCGCAGGTCGCCGACGCGCAGCAGCGCGCGCAGGCGCTCGACCGCATCGCGCGGGCGTTCGAGCTCGCTGCGCAGCCTGCCGCCTGACGTCGCGCGACCTAGAATCGGAGGCGATGAGCGACCGCGAGCCGATGACGCGCACCTACAGGGCCGCGCTCGGCATCGCCATGCCGATCGTGCGCAGCTGGGGACGGCTCGAGGTGGAGGGCCTCGAGTGCGTGCCGTTCGAGGGTCCGCTGCTCATCGTCGCCAATCACGACAGCTACTGGGATCCCGTCGCGGTCGGCATCGCCGCGATCCGCCGCCGCCAGATCCGCGCGCTGTCGAAGTCGTCGCTGTGGAAGGTCAAGGGCCTCAACAAGGTGCTCGACGGCATGGGCCAGATCCCGATCCTGCGCGGGACGAAAGACGCCGGTGCGCTCGACCGCGCGATCGAGGAGCTGAGCAAGGGCGCGTGCGTCGGGATCTTCCCCGAGGGCACGCGCAGCCTGGGACGCCAGCTGCGCCCGCGCAGCGGGCTCGGCCGCCTGGCGGCCGGCGTGCCGGAGGTCCGGATCGTCTGCGCCGCCGTTTTGGGGACGACCGACATCACCGCCTTCCCGAAGCGCCCGCGCGTGCGGGTGACCTTCTTCGAGCCCGCCGGGGGCGGCCTGCAGCCGGGGGAGTCGCCCGCCGACCTCGCGCTTCGCGTCGTGGCCGAACTGCGCGTGCACGCGCCGATCTCGATCGCCGGGCGCAGGCGCCGCAAGGCGTTTGCTCGCGTGGCTGGGGACTGACCGACTAGGCTGCGCGCCCACCGAATGCCACACCCCGTCTTAACCCGCGCGATCGATGCGGTCGCCTCCGGCAGGGACCTCAGCACGGACGAGGCGGCGGAGGTGCTTGCGGTCATCATGGCCGGCGACGCGTCCGACGCCGAGATCGCCGGCCTGCTGATCGCGTTGCGCACGAAGGGGGAGACGGTCGAAGAGATCGCCGGCCTCGCGCGGACGATGCGTGCGCTCGCCGCGCCGGTCACGACGGTCCGCGACGAGCTCGTGGACACGGCGGGCACCGGCGGCGGGCGTCCCACGTTCAACGTCTCGACGACCGCGGCGCTGATCGCGGCGGCGGCGGGCTGCGCGGTCGCCAAGCACGGCAACCGCTCGGCGACTGGCCGATCGGGCTCGGCCGACGTCCTCGAAGCGCTCGGCGTGCGGATCGACCTCCCGCCCGCGGCCGTCGGGCAGTGCATCGACGAGATCGGCTTCGGGTTCATGTTCGCGCCGGCTCATCATCAGGCGATGCGCTTCGTCGTGCCCGTCCGCAAGCAGCTCGCCGTCCGGACGATCTTCAACTTCCTCGGCCCGCTGACCAACCCGGCCGGTGCCCGCCGTCAGCTCATCGGCGTGTCCGATCCGGAGTACCTGCACACGATGGCCGGTGCGCTCGCGATCCTCGGAGCGACCCGTGCGCTCGTCGTATCCTCGGAGGACGGGCTTGACGAGATGAGCACTGGTGCACCCACCACGGTCGTCGAGGTCGACGGCGACGAGCTGAAGGCCTACGGCTTCGAGCCTGAGGACGCCGGCCTGAAGACCACCGCCGATCCCGACGCGACGGCCGGCGGCTCACCCGAACAGAACGCCGCCACGACGCGTGCGATCTTCGCCGGCGAGAACGGCCCGCGACGCGATATCGCCGTACTGAACGCCGGGGCGGCGATCTACGCCGCCGGCCGCGCCGATGACCTCGAGGCTGGAGTACAGGCCGCGCAGGCGGCGATCGACGATGGCTCCGCGACGCGAACGCTCGACGCGCTCGTCGCGCGCACGCAGGAGCTGCATGAGCGCGAGGCGGCGACGTGAGCGTGCTTGACCGCATCGTCTCCGACGCGCGCGAGGACGTGCGCCGGCGCCGCGAGGAGCTCCCGCTCGCGACGCTCGCGACCGAGCTCGCCAAGCGCGGCGACGACAGGCCGTTCTCCGAGGCGCTGACGCTGCCCGGCGTGGCGGTCATCGCCGAGCACAAGCGCCGCTCGCCGTCGGCCGGCACGATTCGCGAGGGCGCGTCGGTCGCCGATGTCGTGCGCGCCTACGAGCGGGGCGGCGCTGCGGCGCTGTCGGTCCTCACCGAGGGCCACCACTTCGGTGGCTCGCTGGACGACCTGCGCGAGGCGCGCGCCGCCTCGGCGCTGCCGATCCTGCGCAAGGACTTCATCGTCGACGTCTACCAGCTCTACGAGTCGGCGGCCGCTGGCGCGGACGCGATCCTGCTCATCGTCGCCGCGCTCGAGCCCGACGTGCTGTCGCGCCTGCACGCGGAGGCGCGCGCGCTGGACCTCGACGTGCTCGTGGAGGTTCACGACGAGCCCGAGCTCGTGTGCGCGCTCGACGTTGTCGACGCCGACGTGATCGCCATCAACAACCGCGATCTCAAGGACTTCAGCGTCGACGTCCAGCGCACCTTCGAGCTCCTGCACGACGTCCCGGCCGGCAAGACGGTCGTCTCCGAGTCTGGTTTTCACGCGCGCGAACAGCTCGACGAGCTCGAGCGCGTCGGCGTCGACGCCGTGCTCGTCGGCGAATCGCTCATGCGCGCGCCCGATCCCGAGGCCGCGCTGCGTGCGCTCACGGGCGCCGGCGTTGAGCCGTAGGCAAGGCCGCAGCACATGCACAACTGACACGTCGCGCAAGCCCGTCCAACGGTAGGTCACCAGGGCGGCAGGCCGTGTCCGTCCGTTCGGGACGCGACCGGCCAGCACGGCGCCGAACAGATAGCATCCGGTGCGTTGGCACCGCTCGCGAACATCTCGCCGCGCCGCTGCGCAGCCGCAGTGATCGCGGCTGCCGCCTTCGCGGGCGCGGCCGCCGTCGCGCCGAGCGCCGTCGAGGGTGCCGCGGCCGATGACGTGAACGCCGTGCTGAAGGACTTCCAGGCCGACGGCGCCATCACGCCGTGCCTGTTCACCAAGAAGCAGCTGGAGAACGCCAAGAGCCAGATCCCGGCCGACTCCAACATCTACGCGCCCGAGCTGAAGATCGAGATCAACAACGAGATCGGACGCTGGGAGGCCGGCGGCTGCTCCGGCGCCACCAGCGGTTCCGCAGCCGGCCTGCAGATCGTCAAGGCCAAGGGCAAGGGCGGCGCCCGCAAGGAGTACGTGACGATCAAGGACGCGGGCTCAAGGAAGGTCAACCTCAAGGGCTACGCGCTGCGCAACACCGCCGGCAAGAAGCTCCGCTTCAAGACCGTGAAGATCGCGAAGGGCAAGACGCTGCGCGTCATCACGGGCTGCGCGAAGGGCAAGCGGACGGCCTCACGCACGGGCAAGCGCTACAACGCCTGCAAGAAAAAGCAGCACTGGAAGGACAAGGGCGACGTCGCCGAGCTGCTGAACAAGAGCGGCACGGTCCTGGCCCGCCGCCCGACCTATTGATTGAATCCACGCTGCTGGGCGTGGAGTAGGAGAAGTTGGCAGCAGGTCGAAGTCGGCGGTGCTCGTTTCACCGTCGACCACTCGGGGTGGGGGTGGTAGGCATTTTCGCCCTCAGGGGGCAGTAATCCCTACCACCCTCCGTGAAACCGGTGGCGCGCACGTCTCGGCACGCCCTTCCAACCTCCCCCGTATCGATGCAGTTCAGGTCCTGCCCGCTGCTAGCGGGCACGCAGGCGTCCGGCCGCCGCGCTCTACGATGCGTGGCGTGGGGACGCGCATCAAGCACTGCGGCATCACGAACCTCGACGACGCGCATCGCGCGGCCGAGGCCGGCGCGTGGGCGCTGGGAATGATCTTCTGGGAGGGTTCGCCGCGGCGCTGCGATCCGGCCGAGGCCGGGCTCATCGGCGCCTCGCTGCGGCGCACGCTCGAGCTCGTCGGCGTCTTCGTCAACGCCACCCTCGCGGAGATCGACGCGATCGTCCAGGGCGCCGGGCTGACCGTCGTGCAGCTGCACGGCGACGAGGGGCCCGTGTTCTGCACCGAGGTCGCGCGACGCACGGGCGCAAAGGTCATCAAGGCCGTCCGCGTCCGCTCGCGCGCCGACCTCCAGGCGGCGGCCGCGTTTCACACCGACTTTCATCTCCTCGACGCCTACGTCGACGGCGTGCCCGGCGGCACCGGCGAGACGATCGACTGGGAGATCGTGCGCGGGCAGCGGCTGCGGTCCCCGATCATCCTCAGCGGTGGCCTGCAGCCCGATAACGTGGCCGCGGCGATCGCCGTGACCAAGCCGTTCGCGGTCGACTGCGCGAGCGGGACCGAGACCGCGCCGGGCGTCAAGGACCCCGCGAAGCTACACGCCTTCGCCGACGCGGTGCATGCGGCCGAGGTCGCGGCGTGATCGAGGCGGGCGTCGAGCATCGCTTCGGTCGCTACGGCGGCCAGTACGTCCCCGAGACGCTCATGCCGGCGCTCATGGAGCTCGAGACGGCGTGGGTCGCCGTGCGCGACGACGCCGGCTACCGCTCCGAGCTGGATGGGCTGCTCGCCGACTATGCCGGCCGCCCCACACCGCTGTACCTCGCCGAGCGCCTGTCCGAGCACGCCGGCCGCGAGATCTGGCTCAAGCGCGAGGATCTCATGCACACCGGCTCGCACAAGCTCAACAACGCGCTCGGCCAGGCGCTGCTGGCCAAGCGCATGGGCAAGGAACGGATCATCGCCGAGACCGGCGCCGGCCAGCACGGCGTCGCGAGCGCGACCGCCTGCGCGCTGCTCGCCCTGGAGTGCGTCGTCTACATGGGGGCCGAGGACATCCGCCGCCAGGCGCCCAACGTCGAGCGCATGCGCCTGCTCGGCGCCGAGGTCGTCTCCGTCGACGTGGGGGCGCGCACGCTGAAGGAGGCCGTCAGCGAGGCGATCCGCGACTGGGTCACGAGCGTCGCCAACACGCACTACATCATCGGCTCGGCGGTCGGGCCGGCGCCCTATCCCGCGCTCGTGCGCGACCTGCAGCGCGTCATCGGCGACGAATCGCGCGCAGCGCTGCTGCAGCGCGTCCAGCGGCTGCCCGATCGCGTCATCGCCTGCGTCGGCGGGGGCTCGAACTCGATCGGCATCTTCACGCCGTTCGTCGGCGATCCCGACGTCGCGCTCATCGGCGTCGAGGCGGCCGGGGAGGGGCTCGACAGCGGCCGCCACGGCGCGCCGTTGACCGCGGGCGGTCGCGCCGGCGTGCTGCACGGCTCCCTGTCGGCCGTCATGCAGGACGACGAGGGCCAGGTCACCGAGGCGCACTCGGTCTCGGCGGGCCTGGACTACCCCGGCTCCGGCCCCGAGCACGCCCACCTGCGCGACTCCGGCCGCGTGCGCTACGTCGCCGTGAGCAACGAGGACGCGCTGCGCGCCTTCAAGGAGGTCACGCGCCTGGAGGGCATCATCCCGGCGCTCGAGACCGCTCACGCGCTGCACCACGCGATGCGCGAGGACGCGGAGAGCTCGACGCTCGACCTCGTCTGCCTGTCTGGCCGCGGCGACAAGGACCTCGCCGAGGTGCTCGCGCACGATGGTTGAGCCAACCGCCAAGCCTGCGCGCGATCGCGTCCCCGCGGTGCCGAAGATCGGGGAGGATCGCATCGCTGCCGCGTTCGCCCTGCGCGAGGGCCGGGCGGCGCTCATGCCGTATCTCATGGGTGGCTTCCCCGATATGCCGACCTCGCGTGAAATCGGCGAGGCGTACGCCGCCAACGGCGCCGACCTCGTGGAGCTCGGCGTCCCGTACTCAGACCCGCTCGCCGACGGGCCCGTCATCCACGCGGCGGGGACACAAGCCCTGAAAGCGGGCGCGACCCTCGACGGCGTGCTCGCGGTCGGCGAGGCGCTCGCGCAGCGCGTCGCCGTCGTGCTCATGTGCTACGTCAACCTCATCATCGCCCGCGGCCCCGAGCAGTTCGCGAAGGACGCCGCCGACGCTGGCATCAGCGGCCTCATCGTCCCCGACCTGCCGCTCGAGGAGGCGCCGGAGATCCAGACCGCTTGCGAGCATCACGCGCTCGCGCTCGTCCCACTCGTCGCGCCGACGACGCCCGACGCCAGGCTCGCGACCATCGGCGCTCGCGCACGCGGCTTTCTCTACACCGTTTCGGTGACCGGCATCACGGGCGAGCGAGAGCGCCGCGAGGAGGAGTTCGAGACGGTCCTGAGCCGCGTGCGCGAGCACACCGACGTCCCGGTCGCAATCGGCTTTGGGATCTCGACGCCCGCGCAGGCCGCGGCGGCCGCCAGCGCCGGTGCGGATGGCGTCATCGTCGGCACGCGGCTCGTCCGCGCGGCGGCCGAGGCCGACCACCCCGCGGCGGCCGCCGGAGAGCTCGTGGCGGGTCTGGCCGCCGGACTCATCCCTAACGGATGCCGTTAGGTGCTGGCGGGTCGGCCTGCCCGGCTCATCCGTTAGGGTGCGCCGCCCATGGGCCTCGTCCTCGTCACCACCTTCGGCCTCATCATCTGGATCGTCATGTGGGCGCTCGGCACCCTGGCCTTCGACGCGTTCATGATCACCACCCTGGTCATCGTGGTCGGCGCCGCGGGCCGCATGCTGGCCCCGTACCTCCCCGGCCGGCACTAGTGGTCCATCCGGCAAATCCGCACCCACCTGGACGGCCCCGGATGACCGCCATGCTGCGTCCTCGAATCTCGAAATACCCTTGGCGTTCCTTCGATTCTGCGTCCTTGCCTGGCGGCCCCCGTGGCTCGTCCACGCGGGCACGGACTCACAGGACGAACCACTAGGCGCCGCCATGCACGCTGGGCTTCGTGCGGCATTGAGCTGCATCGCCGCCGCCGTGGCGCTTGCGCTGTACGCCTGCGGCGATCCGGCGACCGGCGACAGGCCCAAGGACGGCGCCGACACGCTGACGATCTACTCCAGCCTGCCCCTGCACGGCCGTGATCGCGACCGCTCGCGCGACATGGTCAACGCGATCAAGCTCGCCCTGCAGGAGGGCCACGGCATGGTCGGCAACCTGCGCGTCACGTACGTCTCGCTGGACTCCTCGACGACCGAGGAGGGAACCTGGACGCGCGATCGCGTGTTCGATAACGCGCGCCAGGCAGTCCGCGATCCGAACACGATCGCCTACATCGGCGACCTGCACTCCGCGGCGACCGCGCTCGCGCTGCCGCTCGTCAACGCGGGCCACATCCTTCAGGTCACGCCGGCGAGCACCTACGACGGGCTGACGCGGTCAGGCGGCGCGCGCAAGGGCGAGCCCGACCGCTTCTATCCGTCGGGCAAGCGCACGTTCGGGCGCGTCCTTGCGCCCGATCACGTCCAGGCCTCCGCGCTCATCGGCTACATGAAGGAGGAGGGCGTCAAGCGGCTGACGATCCGGCACGACCGCGGCCTCTACGGCGCCGGCATCGCCGAGCAGCTCGAGCGTGGGGCCGAGGCGCAGGGCGTCGAGATCACCGACAAGGGCCGTCTCGATGCACGCGAGGGCGACCTCTCGGCTCCGGCGAGGAACGTCGCATCCTCTGAGGCGGACGCCTTCTTCTTCGCCGGAGAGACGGACGCCGGGGCGGCGCGCATCTTCAACGCCGTCGCGGCCGCAGATCGCGACATGCTGCTGTTCGCGCCCGGCGCCGTTGCCGCGCGCGCGTTCGTGCGCGACCTGTCGAGGTCGGCATCGCGCCGCATGCGGATCACGACCTCGACGCTGCCGCCCCAGCTGCTGCCGCCGACCGCGCGCGCGTTCCGCGAGCGCTTCCGCACCGCGTTCGGCCGCATGCCCGCGCCCGACGCGCTGCTCGCCTACGAGGCGGCCAAGGTGGTCCTGCGATCGATCCGCAACGCCGGAACGCGGGGCAATGAGCGCAACGCCGTCGTCGACGAGTTCTTCGCGATCCGCGACCGGCGCTCGGTCCTGGGGCGCTACTCGATCGACCGCAACGGCGACACGAGCCTGAGCGCCTTCGCCGGAAACCGCGTCCGCGGATCCCGGCTCGTGCTCGACAAGGTGCTGAAGGTTCGCGGCTGAGCAAGAAGAAGAACTACGTGCCGATTGGCACGCGTTACAAGTCGTTCACATCGTTGTACGATCGGCGCGCTTCCCGTCCATCCCGAGGAGGGCACGACCTTGCGTATGACACGACTCATGACCCTGGGCGCCGCGCTCGTTGCGGCGGTGGGCGTCGCCGCCTGCGGTGACGACGACAAGAAGAGCTCCGGCGGCGGTAGCGCCGTCTCGGGAGACACGCTCACCATCTACTCCACGGTGCCGCTGCAGGGCGGGGCCGAATTGCAGGCCAACGCGATCGTCAACGGGGCAAAGCTCGCGCTCAAGCAGCGTGGCGGCAAGGTCGGCAAGTACAAGATCAAGTACGTCTCGCTGGACGACTCGCTGGCATCCAAGGGCAAGGCCGACGAGGGCAAGGAAGCGCAGAACGCGCGTACCGTGGTGCGCGACAAGAGCTCGATCGCGTTGCTCGGCGCCTACAACTCGGGCATGACGAAGGTCTCGCTGCCGATCACCAACAAGGCGGGCATCCTTCAGCTCAGCATGGCCAACACCTACGTCGGCCTGACCACCGACGAACCGGGCTCCGAGCCCGGCGAGCCCGACAAGTACTACCCGACCGGCAAGCGCACCTATGCGCGCGTCGTTCCGAAGGACACGATCCAGGCCGACGCCATGGTCTCGGTGATGAAGGCGGACGGATGCAAGTCCTTCCACAACTTCAACTCCAAGACGACCTACAGCGCCGGGTTGGGGCGCAACCTCACGATCAGCGCCAAGAAGCAGGGGCTGAAGATCAGCGGCGACGACGGCTACGATCCCAACGCGCCCAACTACCGCTCGCTGGTCTCCAAGCTCAAGGACGATTGCATCTCCTTGACCGGCGAGAGCGAGGCCAACGGCGCCCAGCTGCTCAAGGACGCAGGCACGGCGCTGCCCAACGCCAAGCTGTACGGGGCCGACGCGGTCACCAACGACGAGACGGCGGATCCCAAGACGGGCATCCCGGCCAGTCTCGCGTCCCGCTACAAGGGCACGATCGCGACGCTGGATCCCGCCAGCTTCCCGCCCGAGGGCAAGAAGTTCTTCGCGGACTTCCAGTCCAGCTACAACGTCTCGCAGCCGAACACGTACGCCATCTACGGCTACGAGGCGATGGACCTGGTCCTCGACTCGATCGAGGCCGCGGGCGACAAGGGCAACGATCGCCAGGCGGTCATCGACCAGGTGCTGAAGAACACCAAGGGGCGCGAGAGCGTCATCGGCACCTACGACATCGACGCCAACGGCGACACGTCGCTGACGGACTACGGGCTGTACAAGGTCGAGAACGGCAAGCTCGAGTTCGACCGGGTGATCAAGGGCCAGTAGACGGACGTCGGCATGGCGGGGGTCGGCGCCCGTGGGCGTGACCCCCGCCATCTGCCGGGCCCGACATGAACGCGCCTTCCGTGCCCATGAGCCAGCGCGCTGCGGTCGTCGCGCTGCGCGCGTTCTTTGGGCGCTACGGCCTGATCCTCGCGCTGCTGGTGCTGCCCGTGACCTACGGGTTGCAGGACCTCAGCCAGGAGGGCGATCTCACCCGCCTGGGCGCGAACCTCGTCGACGGGCTCTCCAACGGCGCGATATGGGCGCTGATCGCGCTCGGCTACACGCTCGTCTACGGGATCATCGAGCTGATCAACTTCGCGCACGGCGAGGTCTTCATGATCGGCTCGTTCGCCGCCGCCGGCTTCTGGGGCACGATCGGCCTCACGCTGACGAGCAGCACGGCGACGATCGCCTTCGGCCTGCTGGCGACGCTCTTCGTCGCGATGCTCGCCTCCGCCGTGCTGAACGTCATGATCGAGCGAGTTGCCTACCGGCCGCTGCGCAACGCGCCCAAGCTCGCGGCGCTGATCACCGCCGTAGGGTTTTCGTTCATCCTGCAGAACGTCGGCATCCTGTGGCGCGGCGGCGGGCAGCAGGGCGTCGACGACCTGATCGACCAGAACAGCGTCGTGTTCGATCTCGCCGGGGTGGCCGTCACGCGCGGTGACCTGCTCGCGGTGGGCGTGACGGTCCCGCTCGTGATCCTCGTCACGACGTTCATCGCGCGCTCGCGGCTGGGCAAGGCAATGCGCGCGACGGCGCAGGACCCCGAGGCGGCGCGGTTGATGGGCATCAACGTCAACTCCACGATCTCGCTGACATTCCTGCTCGGCGGCCTGCTCGCCGGCGCGGCCGGGCTCGTGTACGCGCTTTACCAGACGAACCTGTGGTACTTCCAGGGCTTCCGGGCCGGCCTGATCGCCTTCACCGCTGCGGTCATGGGCGGAATCGGCAACCTTCGCGGGGCCGTCCTGGGCGGGATCATCATCGGCTGCATCGAGCAGATCTCCGACAACCGCATCGGCGGTCAGTGGACGCCGGTGATCGTGTTCGGCTATCTGATCCTGATCATGACGTTCCGCCCGCAGGGACTGCTCGGCGAGCAGACGCGTGAGGCGGGATGAGCGCGGTCGCCCAGCTCGCCCGCTCGAAGGCCGGTCAGCGGGCGATCATCGCCAGCGTCGCGATCGTGGCGATCCTGTTTCCGCTGGCCTTCGATCCGCTGGCGACCCAGCTGAACACCGCGATCTACGTCGTGGCATACGTGATGATGGCCCTCGGGCTGAACATCGTCGTCGGCTTCGCCGGCCTGCTGGACATCGGCTACGTCGCCTTCTACGCGCTCGGTGCCTACGCGATCGGCTGGCTGGCATCCGATCACTTCACCGGCATCGGCGGCGAGCAGGGCATCCATGTGCTCGTCAGCGACCTGATCACCAGCAGCCCCGGCATCCACCTGAACTTCTTTCTCGTGCTCGTTGCGGCGATGGTCATCGCTGCCGTGTTGGGGGCGCTGATCGGGCTGCCCACCCTGCGGCTACGCGGCGACTACATCGCGATCGTGACGCTCGCCTTCGGCGAGATCATCGGCCGCATCGCGCTCAACGGCGACGAGATCTCGCTCGGCGACTACAACCTGACCGCCGGCCAGCAGGCGATCTCGCCGGTCGACCAGCCCTACCTGCCCGGCGTCAACTACGAGTTCGACTCGGCCTTCAACCTGCGCCCGTACTACTGGCTGGGCCTCGTGCTGCTGAGCTTCACGCTGTTCGTGAACTTCCGCCTGCGCGACTCGCGTCTGGGCCGTGCCTGGATCGCGCTGCGCGAGGATGAGGTGGCGGCGGCCAGCATGGGCGTTCCGCTCGTGCGCACCAAGCTGCTGGCCTACGCCGCCGGCGCCGCGCTGGGCGGCGCGGCCGGCGCGTTCCTGGGCTCCTACACGACGGCGATCAACTCCAACCAGTTCGAGTTCTCGTTCTCGATCTTCGTGCTGGCGATGGTGATCCTCGGCGGTCTGGGATCGATCTGGGGGGTCGTCGCCGGGGCCGCTCTGCTGGCGACGATCGACCGCTACATCATCCCCGAGGTGCTCGACGACCTGCCGTTGAAGCTCGGGCTGGATTTCCGGCTTACGCAGCTGACGATTGGGATCTTCGGCTTCCTGCTCGTGCTGATCATGGTGCTGCGACCCGAGGGACTGTTCCCGGAGCGAAGACGCAAGATCGAGCTCACCGAGGGAGTCGGCGCCGGTGAGGAAAGCCTCTACGAGGCACGTTCGTGAGCTCTCTGCTCGAGGCGACCGGCGTCTCGAAGGTCTTCGGCGGGCTCGTCGCCGTCGGCGATGTCAGCTTCGACATCCCGGCGAAATCGATCGTGTCGCTGATCGGGCCCAACGGCGCCGGCAAGACGACGTTCTTCAACGTCCTCACGGGGCTCTATCACCCGAGCGGCGGAACGGTCGTGTTCGACGGCACGGAGATCACGTCGCTGCGCCCCGACCGCATCCTGGACGCCGGGATGGCGCGCACGTTTCAGAACATCCGCCTGTTCGCGACGATGAGCGCGCGCGAGAACGTCATGGTCGGCCAGCACGCCCGCATGAGCGCCGGGGTGTTCGGCTCGATCCTGCGCACGCCGAAGGTCCGCGCCGAGGAGAAGCGCGTACAGGAGAAGGCGGGCGAGATGCTCGAGCTCGTCGGGCTGGCGCGCAGGGAGTTCGACCAGACGGCGATCAATCTCTCCTACGGGGACCAGCGGCGCGTCGAGATCGCGCGCGCGCTGGCGTCCGACCCGCGGCTGCTGCTGCTCGACGAGCCGACGGCGGGGATGAACCCGCGGGAGTCCACTCGGCTGACCCAGTTCATCAGGACGCTGCGCGACGAGCGCGGCCTGACGATCCTGCTGATCGAGCACGACATGAGGGTCGTCATGAACGTCTCCGAGCGCATCACGGTGCTCGACCACGGCGAGAAGATCGCCGAGGGCGAGCCCGCCGAGGTGCGCACGAACGAGCGCGTCATCGAGGCCTACCTCGGAAAGACGAACTGACCGCCATGGCGCTGCTGGAAATCGACGACATCCACACCTTCTACGGCAGCATCGAGGCGCTGAAGGGCATCTCGCTCAGCGTCGAGGAGGGCGAGATCGTCACGCTCATCGGCTCCAACGGCGCCGGCAAGTCGACGACGCTGCGCTCGATCTCGGGGCTGTCGCCGCCGAGCAGCGGGTCGATCACCTTCCGCGGCGAGGACATCACGCACACGCCGCCGCAGGACATCGTCGCGCTGGGCATCTCGCAGTCGCCCGAGGGGCGGCGCTGCTTCCCGCGAATGACCGTGCGCGAGAACCTCGAGATGGGCGCATACCTGCGCCGCGATGCGCGCCTCGGGGAGAGCTTGGAGCGCGTCTTCACGCTGTTCCCGCGCCTGCAGGAGCGCGAGCGCCAGAAGGCGGGCACGATGTCCGGTGGCGAGCAGCAGATGCTGGCGATCGGGCGCGCGCTGATGGCCCAGCCGACGCTCATGCTGCTCGACGAGCCGTCGATGGGGATCGCGCCGATCCTCGTCGACCGCATCTACGAGACCGTCGTCGAGATCAACCGTCAGGGCACGACGATCCTGCTCGTCGAGCAGAACGCCAACTATGCGCTCAGCGTCTCCAAGCGCGGCTACGTGCTCGAGACCGGCCACGTCGCGCTCACCGACGACGCGACGGCACTGCGCGCGAACCCCGACGTCCAGACGGCCTACCTCGGAACATGACCATCTTTGCTGCCATCGGCGCGACGGCGCTGTACCTGCTCTACGTCTGGCTGGCATCGGCGATCGCTGCGTCCTATCTCTCCAACCGCAAGGGCTACGGGGAGAAGCCCGGCCTGGCGTCCGGATTGCTGCT
>JALZJA010000110.1 GCA_030860005.1 Actinomycetota bacterium | reverse complement strand
TCGACGTGTACCCGAGCTCGCGCCCCGCGCGCGTCTGCGCCGGCGACGACGTCATCGCCGCGAGCGAGCGGCCGAAGCTCCTGTTCGAAACGGGTGAGCCGGTGCGCGCCTACATGGCGCCCGGCGTCGTCGAGCCGGGCAGGCTCGAGCCGAGCCGGACGCGCACGGTCTGCCCGTACAAGGGCGAGGCGATGTACTGGCACGTCCACGCCGGCGGCGCGGTCTTCTCCGATGGCGCCTGCAGCTACGAGCTGCCGCGAGCCGAGGCGATGAAGATCGCCGGACTCGTCTGCTTCATCGCCGACGGGCTCACGGTCGAGCTCGCGTAGTCGCGCTGTCCGCGTGCGTGGGCGGGGCGCGCGCGGCTCCTCCCAGGCCAGCGCGCCGCCCTCCGCCCGTCCCCCCTCAAGTCCGCGGTTCGTCCTCGCGCGGTGCGCCGACGGGCGTCATCGCGGTCTGCGTCGAAACCGCCTCGACGACCTCGGCCTCCTCGGCCTCGCGCTCCTCGAGATGGTCGCCGTCGCACAGCACGCGGAAGTTTCCGGTCACGCCGTTGTCGGCCTGGATCGTGATCCCCGGAAAGATCTGCTCGCCCTCATCGAAGCCCAGGCGCTCGAGGTCGAACGGGTTCAGCCCGATTCCGTAGGCGGTGTGCGTCGGGTTCTCGCGGTCGTGCGAGTTGACCCCGATGCGAAAGGCGCGCAGGTTGGCGGCGATCTTCGACGTGTCGGCTGCCATGCGAGGTGTGAAAGCTAGCGCTCGGCTAGGGGTCGATCAAGACCCCCGGGTTCAGCCTCCCTGCCGGGTCGGCCGCCGCCTTCGCCGCGCGCAGTGCCGCGGCGAACGGATCGGGGCGCTGGCGGTCGTACCACGGGCGGTGATCGCGGCCGACGGCGTGGTGATGGGTGACCGTCCCGCCGGCGGCGCCCAGCGCGTCCGTCGCCGCCCGCTTGATCTGGGCCCACTGCTCGAGCTCCTCGCCCCGGCGTGCCGGCGCGAGCACGGTGAAGTACGGCGCGGGCCCGTCCGGATAGACATGCGAGATGCGGCACGTCACTCGCCCGCCCGCACCGATCGCATCCGTCGCGGCGGCGCTCACCGCCGCGTGCAGCGCGCCGAAGCGCTCCCACGTGATCGCCGTCTCGAAGGTCTCCGACAGGATCGCCATCGCGACGAACGCGTCGCGCAGGTAGGGAGCGCGGAAGAAGGCCGCCCGCCACGCACCGACGGCGTCGCCGCTGCCGCCGCTGCCCCTGTCGCCGCTGAAGCGTGGCCGCCGGACCGTCGAGTCGTCCCACTCGCCGCCCTCGTCGGCGCACAGCGCGAGCGCGCGGTCGAGCAGCTCGCCGACGGGCAGCAGCGCCTCCGTTGCGGCCTCGAAGCCGAGCACGAGCAGCGCGGCCGTGCCATCGGCGGCACCGGTCATGCGTGCCTCCTCGGCGTCGATCAGGCGGCAGTTGCTCGGTCGCAGGCCCGATTGCGATATCGCGCGCAGGGCGGCGATGCCGTGGTCGAACGCGCCGAAGCGCACCGCCGCCAGCGAATGCGCCTGCGGGCGTGGACGCACGCGCACCCAGGCCTCGGTGATGACGCCGAGCGTGCCCTCCGATCCGAGCAGCATCCGGTCCGGCGAGATCCCGGCGCCCGAGCCGGGCACGCGGCGCGACTCCCACGCCCCCGTCGGCGTGATCGCGCGGACGGACTCGACGAGGTCGTCGATGTGCGTCTCGGCCGTGGCGAAGTGCCCGCCCGCCCGCGTGGCGACCCAGCCCCCGAGCGTCGACAGCTCGAAGGACTGCGGGTAAAAGCGCAGCGTCAGGTCAAGCGCCTTGAGCTGCCGCTCGAGCACGGGCCCGGTCGCGCCCGCCTGGATGCTCGCCGCCTGCGAGACGTCGTCGATCTGCAGCACCCGGTCCATCGCCCCGAGGTCGAGCGACACCACGCCGTCGAAGCGCGCCGGGACCTCGCACTGCACGCCGCCGACCACGCTCGTGCCGCCGCCGTAGGGGACGACCGCGAGGTTCGCAGCGCCGGCCCACTCGAGCACGGCCTCGACGTCGCGCTCGCCGCGCGGGCGCGCGACGACGTCGGGCGGGAAATCGAACCGGCCGCGAAAGCCGCGCACGACGTCGGAGTACGACTTGCCCCACGCGTGCGAGGCGCGCGAGTGGACATCGCTCGAGCAGATCTCCTCGAGCGCTGCCGGCGGCGCGACCCGCGGCTCGGGCAGCACGACGTTCTCGAGCGCGACCGGCGCCTCGACCTCCGCGGCGCCGGCGATCCGCAGATGCTCCTCGAGCCCCGGTGCCGCCGCGCGCAGCTGCTCGGGCGACCAGGAGTCGTCCTCGTAGCCCCAGCCCCAGTGCTTGCGCCGTCGCATCGTGTCCGGCGAGGCTAATGCCGGCGCGGCCGCGCTGCGCGACAGTCCGCCGGGCGATGGCCGAGCAGGGGACGCCAAGGCCGGCTCGCTGGTCACGGAGACCGACCACCCAGCGCGCGAACTATCGTGGACGCCAATGCAGGAGCCCGCCATCCTCGCGCGTGGCCACTGGCCAGTGGAACGCGTGCGCGCGCGCTGGCGCGAGGATCACTACGAGCCACCCGTGCGCCTGGCCGAGGCGGCCGACGAGGCGATCGAGGCCCTGCGCGAGCGCGGGTCGCCGAGCCACGACGGGCTCTCGGGCCGGCTCGTCAACCACGCCGAGGAGGGCAGCGACCTCGTGCTCGAGCTGCAGCCGATGCGCTGGGCGCTGCGGCTCGTCGAGGGCGACGCATCGGGCTCGATGGCGGCGCTGGCGGTCACGCGCGCGGCCGACGGCCGCTGGCTCGCGGGACGCCGGGCTCGGTGGCTGTCGTCGTGGCCGGGGCGCTGGGCGCTGGGCGCGGGCGGCGCCGTCGATGTCGGTGAGAGCCCCGCGCACACGCTCGCGCGCGAGCTGCGGGAGGAGTGGTCGGTCGACCCCGCCGAGCTGACCGTCGAGGCGCTCGTGCGCCTGCCTCACAAGCTCGTGATGGTCGTCGGCCTGGCGTGGCTGCCCGAGGGCGCCGAGGTGTCGATGGATGCCGAGCACGACGAGCACGCCTGGTGGCCGGCGGACGTCGCCGACTGGCCCGACGAGGCCGACGAGCCGCTGCGACGCATGGCGACGCTCCTCGCCGCCGGGCGAGTGGATCCCCCGCGCGAAGGTTCACGGGGAGCCCGCTGAATGCCGCGCCTGCTGACGTTCGAGCGGCTGAAGTGGGCCTCGTTCGCGCATTCGGCCATCTACACGGGGTTGCTCGTGACGGTGTTCACCGGTCCCGATGAGCTGAAGACCGTGCTCGGCTGGTCGCACGGGATCGGATGGATCGTGATGTCGCTGGCGTGCATCGCGGCGCTGCGACTGCGCGTCATCGAGCTGCGGCTCGCGGTGGCCGTGGCCGTGCTGGGCGGCGTCGGTCCGTTCATCGGGTCGATCGAGTTCGTACGCGCCAGCCGGCGGGCGCGCGGGGCCGAGGCAGCGGCTACGGCGTGAGCCGATGTCAGCTCTCGTCGCCATACGACGGGTCGACATCGTGCTCTCGCAGGTACGCGAGGTAGTACGGGCGCAGATTCTCCGCTACCTCGCCCCTGCCGGAGTCGGTGATGTCGTCCAGACGCGCGCGCAGCGTGAGTGCGTCGGCCTCGGCCTCTTCGACCTCTCCCGCGGCCGCCTTGGCGGTGGGCAGATACTCGAGCAGGCGCCAGAAGAAGCCGACGTCGAGGTGGCGCAGGGCGTAGCGGACCGCGAGGTCGTGGAGCTGTTTGGACGAGAGATGCTCGTGAGGGTCGGCTACCGCGATGCCGGGAAAGGTAACGCTCGCTGCACGATGGCGTACACAAGGGCGGCACCCCTCTAGGATTGATTGACGGAATGGCGGTACAGACGACGATCAAGGTGATGCTCCCCTCGATGGGGGAGTCGGTCACCGAAGGCACCGTCCTCGAGTGGCACAAGCGCGTGGGCGAAGCGGTCCAGGCGGACGAGGCCCTCGTCGACATCTCGACCGACAAGGTCGACGTCGAGGTTTCCGCGCCCACCTCGGGGACCGTCGTGCAGGTTCACTTCGAAGAAGGCGACGCGGTCAGCGTCGGAGCCGTCCTCGCGGAGATCGCCCCCGACGGCGCAGGCCCCACGGTCGAGGACGCGTCGCCGCTCGCCGAGGACGCGTCGGCGCCCGCGGATGGCGGCGACGGCGCAGCCGCCGAGCCGGACTCGCCCCCCACGAGCGCCGGTGACGGCAACGG
>JALZJA010000104.1 GCA_030860005.1 Actinomycetota bacterium | reverse complement strand
AGCACGACCTCGCCGCGCGGTGGCGCCTCGGCGTAGCGTGCCGCCAGCTCGGCCGCGGTCCCGCGCACGATCTCCTCATGGACCTTCGTCAGCTCGCGGCACACGACGACGGGGCGCTCGGGATCGACCTGCGCCAGCGCGGCGAGCGAGGCGGCGACGCGGTTGGGCGACTCGAAGGCCACGACCGTCTCGGGCACGCGCAGCAGGCGTGCGAGCTCGCCGCGCTTGCGCGGTACGTAGCCGACGAAGCGCCACGTGTCGGACGGCAGCGCGCTCGCGACGAGCGCCGAAAGGGCGGCGCTCGGCCCGGGCAGGACCTCGACCGCCAGACCGGCCGCGACGCACGCGCGCACGAGCACGAAGCCGGGATCGCTGACGAGCGGCATGCCGGCGTCCGAGACGAGCGCGACGACATCTCCGTGGTGCATCTGCTCGACGAGCTCCGCCGCACGCGCCCGCTCGTTGTGCTCGTGGTAGCTGACGAGCTTCGCCGACACGCCGTAGCGCTCGAGCAGCACGCGCGTGCGCCGCGTGTCCTCGCAGGCAACGACGTTGGCGTCGCGCAGTGCGCTGAGCACGCGCAGCGTGACGTCTTCGAGGTTGCCGATCGGCGTCGGGCAAACGATCAGCCGGCCGACCGGGCTCACGCCAGTGCCCCGATCCCGTCGAGCGCGAGCGCCGCGGCGCCGAGCATCCCCGACTCCGCGCCGAAGCGTGTTGGCACGATGCGCACGTGCTCCTTGGACGGCGACAGCGCCCGCTCGGCGACGACATCGCGGGCCGGTTCGAGCAGCAGCTCGCCCGCCGCGATCACTCCCCCGCCGACAACGACGATCTCGGGGTTGAACATGTTCACGAGGTTCGTGATGCCGATCCCGAGCCAGCGCCCGATGACGGCCAGCGCGTCGATCGCGGCCGGATCGCCGTCATGGGCGAGCTCGGTCACGAGCGGCCCGTTGATCTCGCGCCCGGAGGCGAGCGCGCGCCCGAGCCCTGAATCCGGCCGGCCGCGCGCGATCTTCGTCGCCTCGCGCGCGAGCGCCGTGCCGGACGCCATCGCCTCCAGGCAGCCCCGGTTCGGGCAGTTACCCTGACAGCGCGGGCCGTCGGCCTGCACGATCATGTGCCCGAGCTCGGCGCCGGCGCCCTGGCTGCCGCGCTGCTGGATCGCGCCCAGCACGAGCCCGCCGCCGATACCCGTGCCGAGCGCCAGCAGCGCCGCGTCACGCGCGCCCCGGGCGGCGCCGTAGCGCCACTCGGCGAGCATCGCCCCGTTCGCGTCGTTGTCGACGAAGACCGGCAACCCGAGGCGCTCGGCCATGAGGTCGCGGAAGGGAAGGTTCGCAAGCGGGAGGTTGACGGCCATGACCGCCACCCCGCGCTGCTGGTCGATGAGACACGGGATTCCGATTCCGACGGCCTCGACGGTCTCCGACGTGGCCTCGATCGCATCGCGCACCTCTCCAACCGCTGCGACGACCGCGTCGAGCACCGCGGCCTGGTCGGTGCCGCGGGCCGGACGGGTGGCACGATGGTGGACGCTCAGGGCCGGATCGACCGCGCCGGCCAAGAGCTTCGTGCCACCGAGGTCCACCCCGATCACGCAGCCGGTCGACACGATCGGCCACCATACACGGCGCAATGCCGCCGCCCTCGGACTCTGAAGGCCCGCCCGAGTACCGCGTCTACCGCTCGCGCCGGATCGGGTGGGGGCGGTTTGCGGGCAGGCGCGGGGACGACCGCGAGGAGCTCGCGCGACTGCGCGGGCAACCGCCGCGCGCGCCGGGCGAGAGGCGGTGGCGCCGCGGGAAGCGCGGCTGGTCCTGGGGACGCGTGGCGCGCTGGCTGGCGCTCGCGATCGTCGGCTGGATCGCGCTGTCGGTCGTCGTCTTCCTCATCAGCGCGCAGATCCAGCAGGGCAAGATCGGCGACGGCGCGGACCAGTTCCTCGGCGGCGCCGGGCCACCGCCCTTCTCGGCGAACAACATCCTCGTGCTGGGCTCCGATCAGCGCACGGAGGCCACCGCCGAACCGGGTGCCCAGACGACCGGGGGCCGCGCGGACTCGATCATGCTCATGCGGATGGGCGGCGGCGCGAACAGCCGCCTGTCGCTCGCACGCGACACGCTGGTCGACATCCCCGGCGCCGGCCGCCAGAAGATCAACGCGGCCTTCGCGATCGGCGGAACGGCGCTTGCGATCCAGACCGTCGAGGCGTACACGGGCGTCGACATCAACCACGTCGTCGTCGTGAGCTTCGCCGACTTTCCCGACCTCATCGACGCGATGGGCGGCATCACGTATCGCGGGGGCTGCGTGGTCTCGTTCATCAACGGTGGCTTCTCGAACGGCGGCTACACGCTGCGCCTCAAGGCCGGCAAGACGCGCATCGACGGCCGCCAGGCGCTCGCGCTGGCGCGCACGCGCAACAATCGCTGCGCGAAGAACGAGAACGACCTCACGCGGGCCAAGCGCCAGCAGAAGATCTTCTCGGCGATGAAGCGCCGGCTGCTGTCGCCGGGCGCGTTCATCCGGCTGCCGTTCATCTCCTGGGAGGCGCCGAAGGCGCTGCGGTCGGACATGAGCGGCCCGACGCTGCTCGGCGTCTTCGCGGCGCTCGCCTTCGCGGGCGATCCGGAGACGAACGTGCTCGGCTCGGCCGACGGCAACGTGCCCGACTCCACCAAGCGCGCGGCGGTACAGCGGTTCCTGGACGGGTAGCGGACCCGCCCGCCCACTAGTCCTTCGCCGCGGGCTTCGCCTCGCTGGGGCTCTTCACCGCCGTCGACTCGCTCGCCTTCTTCTCGACGCTCGGCGTGGCATCTGAGGACTTCGCCTCGCCCGAGCCGGAGTCGCTCTTGCTCGCGCCATCCTCGCTGCTGGTCTTCGCGCTCTCCTGGGCCGCCTGCTCGCGCTGGCGGTTCTTCGTGCCGTAGTCGGTGTTGTAGAAGCCCTTGCCCTTGAAGTGGACGGCGATCGGGTGAAAGACGCGCTGCAGCGGCACCCCGGTCTCGGGGTCCTCGGTGAGCGGAGGGTCGCTCATCTTCTGCATGACCTCGAGCGTGGAGCCGTCGGGGCGCCGGTATTCGTAGAAAGGCACTGGCCGCCCATTATCTAGCATGGGCTGGCGTGCCCGATCTGGCGACCATGGACAAGATCGTCGCCCTGTGCAAACGGCGCGGGTTCATCTTCGCCTCATCGGAGATCTACGGCGGCCTCGGCTCGACGTATGACTACGGCCATTACGGCGTCCTGCTCAAGCAGAACGTCAAGAGCGAGTGGTGGCGCGCGATGCTCTCCGAGCGCGAGGACATCGTGGCGCTCGACAGCGCGATCCTGCAGCACCCGCGCACCTGGGAGGCCAGCGGCCACCTCGCCGGCTTCACCGATCCGATGGTCGACTGCCGCGCGTGCGGGCAGCGCTTCCGGGCCGACCATCTGCCCGAGCTGCCGTGCCCGCGCAAGCCCTCCAAGCCGCCGGGCGAGGGACCGCAGTGCGACCTCACCGGGGCGCGCGACTTCAACCTCATGTTCGAGACGACGATGGGGCCCGTGAAGGACTCGGGCTCGACGGTCTACCTGCGCCCCGAGACGGCGCAGGGCATCTTCGTGAACTTCAAGAACGTGCTCCAGTTCAGCCGCAAGAAGCCGCCCTTCGGCATCGCCCAGATCGGCAAGTCGTTTCGCAACGAGATCACGCCGGGCAACTTCGTCTTTCGCACGCGCGAGTTCGAGCAGATGGAGATGGAGTTCTTCGTGGCGCCCGGCGAGGCGGACGACTGGTACGAGTTCTGGAAGCGGGCGCGCCACGACTGGTACACCGAGCTCGGCATCCGCGCCGACCACCTGCGCCTGCGCGCGCACGACCCCGACGAGCTCAGCCACTACTCGAGCGCCACCGCCGACGTCGAGTACCTGTTTCCCATCGGCTGGTCGGAGCTCGAGGGGATCGCCAACCGCGGCGACTTCGACCTCACACAGCACTCCGAGTACTCCGGGGAGAAGCTCGAGTACTTCGATCAGCAGACGAAGGAACGCTACGTCCCGCACGTCATCGAGCCCGCGGCGGGCGCCGACCGCGCGACGCTCGCGTTCCTCGTCGACGCCTATGACGAGGAGGCGGTCGGCGGCGAGCAGCGGACCGTGCTCAAGCTGCACCCGCGCCTCGCGCCCGTGAAGGTCGCCGTGCTGCCGCTCGTGCGCAAGGACGGCCAGCCCGAGGTGGCGCGGGAGATCGTGGCGACGCTGCGGGGGCGGATGCAGACCGAGTACGACGAGGGCGGATCGATCGGCAAGCGCTACCGCCGCCAGGACGAGATCGG
>JALZJA010000089.1 GCA_030860005.1 Actinomycetota bacterium | reverse complement strand
CTAGCGCTTAGCGAGCCTGCAGGGCGTCCATGCCGACGGCGATGCCCAGCACGAGACGGCGATCGACCGTCCGCTGCGGATCGCCGCTCATATCGATCGTGTAGACGTCGCGGATCTTCCACGTGTGGCGGGTGTTCGTCCCGATGACCTCGTCGCCGCGCTTGAAGTCGAAGTGGTAGGGGATCGGCAGCCAGTCGGCGAAGTTCTCGACGTAGGGGATGAAGCCGACGGCGCGGCGAAACAGCGCCACGCCCATGCTCTTCTCGGTGACGATGCACAGCTCTTCGTCGTTGAGGCCGTTGACGCGGTACGTCGAACGCAGCAGGCTCTTGCCGAAGACCTTCTGGATCGATCCGATCTTGCCGCCGAGCTCGTCCGTGACGGCGTATGTTGCGCGCGGGTCGAAGCGCTGGCGCGCCTTGATGCGCAGGATCTCGCGCGTCTTGCTCTCGTCGGTGTAGAAGCGGATGTCCTCTTTGAACTTGAAGCGCCTCTGCTCGACGAAGCAGATCTCCTCACTGGTCGATTCGGGCACGCCCGGCGTCTCGGCGGCCCCGGGGAGGAAGAACTCGTACTGGTTGATGACGAGCTTGATCCGCTGGCGCAGAAGGAAGACATCGTGATCGTTGGGATCGACCGCCATGCGGCTGACTCTAGTCGAACAGTGAGCGCCCCTCGATCGAGAGCAGCAGCCGCTTCACGTCCAGGCCGCCCGTGTAGCCGCCGAGCCCGCCGCCGCTGGCCAGCACGCGATGGCAGGGAACGATGATCGGGATCGGGTTCGACCCCAGCGCGTTGCCGGCCGCGCGGAAGGCGCGCGGGGAGCCCGAGTCCTCGGCGACCTCGCGATAGCTGCGCGTCGCGCCGAACGGGATCTGAGCGGTCACCCGCAGGACGCGGCGCGCGAACCGGCCGGAAACGAGCGTCCAGTCCAGCGGGAGGTCGAAGTCGTCGCGGCGGCCTTCGAAGTACTCGTCGAGCTCGCGGCGCACGTCGTCCAGTCGCGCTGGCGCCTGCACGATCCGCGGCGAGAGGCGCTCGGCAACCTCGTCGAGGATCGTGTCGAGGCCGCCGTTTGGCAGCTCGTAGGCGATCCGGGCGAGTCCGCGCGGCGTCGCGACCGCGACGAGCCTGCCGGCGGGGCTGTCGACGGTCGCGTAGGCGATCTCGGCGAGGCCTTCCTCGGCGGCCCGGGCGGCGGTGCGGGCGGCCAGCTCGGCGGCGTGGCCGGGGGCTGTGTCAGGCGGTCGCAGGGACATCGGGCAGTTCCTTTCTGAGGGACTTCAGGCCATCGGCGGCGGCGCGGCGGGCAGCGTCCTCGCTGCTGCCGAGCACCGTCGCGATCTCGGCGTACGTCAGGTCACCCGCGTGGCGCAGCGTCAGCACGGCGCGCTGGCGCGGCGGCAGCGCGCGCACGCGCTCCCAGTGGTCGCCCTCGGCGCCGCCGTCGCGGGAGTCCGTGCCTCCGGCGGGGATCGGTTCAGCACGATGCTCGAGCTCGGCGACCGGCACCGGGTTGCGCGCGCGAGCGCGGTGGATGTCGAGCGCCTTGCGGTGGGCGATCGTAAGCACCCAGCCGCGCAGGTTGGAGTCGGGTGTCAGGCGCTCGTAGGCGCGCAGCGCCGACAGGAACGTCTCCTGGAAGGCGTCGTCGGCATCGTGGCGCCCGACCGACGCGATAAGGAAGCGCAGGACGTCATCGGCGTGCGTGTCGAGGAAGCGCTGGAACGGGGGGAGGCTGCTCACGGGGATACAACGCGCTCGCGGCCGCCGGCGTGAGGTCAGCCTCCGTCGGGGACGAGCGCGTTGATCTGAGTCAGCGCGCGTCCGATGATGAGCTGCTGGATCTGGGAGGTGCCCTCGTAGAGCGTCGTCACGCGCACGTCGCGCAGCCAGCGCTCGACGGGATGGTCGTCGACGTAGCCGGCGCCGCCGTGGACCTGGATCGCCTCGTTTGCGCACCACTGCGCCGCCTCGGTCGCGTAGAGCTTGGCGATCGACGTCTCGGTCGTGTGCGGCCGGCCGGCATCGCGCAGGAAGCCGGCGCGCCAGACGAGCAGGCGCGCCGCGTCCGTGCGGACCTTCATCTCCGCGAGCATCGCCTGCACGAGCTGAAAGCTCGCGATCGGGCGGCCGAACTGCTCGCGCTCGGTCGCGTAGCGCACGGATTCGTCGACGCAGCCCTGGCAGATGCCGACGCAGCCGGCGGCCACGGAGTAACGCCCGGAGTCCAGCGCACTCATCGCGACCTTGAAGCCGTCGCCGATCTCGCCGAGCAGGTCCGCGTCGCAGACGTGCACGTCGTCGAGCGCGATCGAGGCGGTGTCCGAGCCGTGCAGGCCCATCTTGTGGTGGATCTCCTGCGATTGATAGCCGGGCTGCGCGGTGTCGACGAGAAAGCAGGCCAGGCCGCGATGACCCAGATCGGGGTCGGTCTGGGCGAAGATCAGCGCGACCTGAGCGACGTTGCCCAGCGAGATCCACATCTTCGACCCGTTGACCACCCATCCGCTGTCGACGCGCTGCGCGCGGGTGCGCTGGTTGGCGGCATCCGAGCCGGTCTCGGGCTCGCTGAGCGCGAAGCAGCCCAGCCACTCACCGGAGCACAGCTTCGGCAGGTAGCGCTGCTTCTGCTCGTCGGTCCCCCAGCGCAGGATCGAGCTGCACACGAGCGAGGTCTGCACGGAGATGACCGTTCGCATGGCGCTGTCGCCGCGTCCGACCTCCTCGACGACGAGGCTGTACGTGACGTAGTCCAGCCCGGCGCCGCCGTACTCCCGCGGGACGATCGCACCGAGGTAGCCCTGATCGGCGAGCTTGCGCACGAGCCCGAGGTCGAAATGGCGGTTGCGCGCGTTCTCGCGCGCCCGCGCCACGATCTCCGTCTCGGTGAACGCGCGCGCGGCGTCGCGGACGAGTTGCTGCTCGTCGGTGAGGTCGAAGTCCACGCTCGGGACGCTAGATCATCGAGCCTGCGCGGCCCGGGTCTTTAGACTCGCCGTCATCGACGCGGTCACGATGATCATCGGCGGGATGCTGCTGGCGCCGATTCTCGGGCTGCTCGATGTCCTTGGGCACGAGCGCGACATGGCCGACGACGGCGGCGAAGCGGACCGCTAGGCGTGCGCGTCCTGCTCGTCGGCGGCGGCTGCCGCGGCCTCGAGCTGGCGCGCTCGCTCGTCGCCGACGGTCACGCGGTCCGGTCCGTCACGCGCGACGACGCTCGTCGCGCGGCCATCGCGGCGGCCGGTGCCGAGTGCTGGATCGGCGATCCCAACGTCATCGGGACGCTGCGCTACGCGCTCGAGAACGTGACGATCCTCGTCTGGGCGCTCGGCACGGCCCACGGGACGGATGACGAGGTCGCCGCGCTGCACGGTACGCGCCTGCAGATGATGCTCTCGAAGACGATCGACACGACGGTGCGCGGCATCGTCTACGAGGCCTCCGGCCCGGTCGGCGACGGCGTGCTGTCGGGGGGCGTCGCCGAGCTGCGACGCACGTGCGAGCTCAACGAGATCCCGTACGCGCTCGTGGAGGCAGATCCCGGAGATTCAGACGCATGGGGAGCGGCCGCGCGCCAGGCGATCGACCGCCTGCTGGGTGTAGGCTAAGGTCAATTGGGCAAATCCCGATAGGAATTCCCACGCTTCACAGCTGACGCAGTCACAGGAGGAACCAAGACATGGCTTTGCACATCGGCGACACCGCTCCAGACTTCGAGGCCGAGACCACGGAAGGCCAGATCCAGTTCCACGACTGGATCGGCGATTCCTGGGCCGTGCTGTTCTCGCACCCGCGCAACTACACGCCCGTGTGCACGACCGAGCTCGGCTACATGGCGAGCATCGAGCCCGAGTTCGCGCGCCGCGGCGTGAAGATCATCGGTCTCTCCGTCGACCCGGTCGAAAACCACGCGGGGTGGGCGGAGGACATCGCGGAGACGCAGGGCACGGCGCCGAACTACCCGCTGATCGGCGACGCCGACTTCGAGGTCTCCAAGGCCTACGGGATGCTGCCCACCGACACATCCGGCGACCCGACCTCGCGCACGCCCGCCGACAACCAGACCGTGCGCAACGTGTTCGTCGTCGGGCCCGACAAGAAGATCAAGCTCATCCTCGTGTATCCCATGACGACGGGCCGCAACTTCGACGAGGTGCTGCGCGTGATCGACTCGCTGCAGCTGACCGCCAATCACAAGGTCGCGACGCCGGCGCAGTGGCAGCCGGGCGACGACGTGATCATCGCCGGCTCGGTCTCCGACGAGGAGGCGCGCGAGAAGTACCCGGACGGGTGGGAATCCCCGCGCCCGTACCTCCGGATCGTGCCGCAGCCGAACTGAGCTGAAGCGAGCGGCCGCGCACCGCGTCCACGCCTCCGTGGACGTCGTGCGCGGAGCTCGTCGCTCAGACGACCTGCGCCAGCCAATCGCGCACCGCTGTCGCGACCGCGCCGAGATCAGAGGTCAGGCTGTGGTTGCCCGGCACGATCACGACGTTGCGGCTGGGCGATGGCGCGGGCCGTCCGAACGGGTCGCTCTCGCCTTGCACGACGAGCGTCGGGACGGCCACGGCGTCCAGCTCAGGCTGCCGCGTCTTTGCCGCGGCCCTGCCGGGCGGATGCAGCGGGAAGGCGAGGCACAGCACCCCGACGGCGCCCGTGATGTCAGCGGTACGGCACGCCACCCTGGCGCCGGACGAGCGGCCGCCCACGATGAGCGGCACGGCACCCAGCGCGCCGGCGGCGAGCTGGCCGACGACCGCCGTCCACGCGCTGTCGAGCTGGCGGGCGGGGGCGGGAGAGCGTCTGCCGGCGACCCGGTATGGCTGCTCGACGAGCGCTACGCTGATCGCGAGATCCCGCGCGACCTTCGCGACGGCGACGAGATCGCGCGCCGTGATGCCTCCGGCCGCTCCGTGACCGAGTGCCATGGCGGCCACCGGCTCGGCCACCTGCCGCACGTGCGCCACCGCGGGCCCATGCGGCGTGTCGAGCTCGAGCAGCGTCGTGTCGGAGCTTGGCATCGGCTCTACCGCAGCCGCACGAAGCGGACGGGCTCGAGCCTCTGGCGCTCGAGGCCGGAGTGCGTTCTGTGGACGAGGACGAGGTGCTCCTGCTCACCCCGTGCGACGGGCGCGATGAGCCGCCCGCCGACGACAAGCTGGGCCTCGAGCGTCGGCGGGACCTCGTCGCGGGCCGTCGCCGCGACGTTGATCGCGTCAAACGGCGCCTCGCTTGGCAGGCCGAGCGCGCCGTCGCCGGCGACGACCGTGACGTTGTCGATGCCGGCGGCGGCGAGCGCCGCGCGGGCGAGCTCGGCGAGCTGCGGGTCGAGCTCGACCCCGTAGACGTGGTCGCACAGCCGCGACATGACCGCTGCGTGGTAGCCCGAGCCGGTGCCGACATCGAGCACGCGATCGCCGGCGCGCAGGTCGAGCGCCTGGCACATCCCGGCGACGACCGCCGGCTGGGAGATCGTCTGCCCACCGCCGATCGGCAGCGGGCAGTCGGCGTACGCGACCGAGCCGAGCTCGGGTTCGACGAAGCGCTCGCGCGGCACCGCCGCCATCGCCGCGAGCACGCGCTCGTCGCTGATGCGGGGGCGCAGGCTGCGAAGGAGGGTGTCGCGGTCCATGCGATCAGGTTGCGTCCAGTAGCGGCGCCACGCGCACGAGCAGATCGGCGACGATCCGCGCCGTCGCGCCCCAGATGTAGCGCTCGTCGTCGACCGCGTAGACGTGGGTGCGAAACGGGATCCCGCGGCGCATGAGAAATCGCCGCTCGAAGCCCGCCCGCAGGTCGGCGAGGCGCAGCTCGAGCACCTGGTCGACCTCGCGGGCGGATGGGGTCCATGTGCGCCCGGGCTCGATGAGCCCCGCGAACGGATAGATCGCGTAGCTCGTCGCGACCGTCGGCGTCGGGTTGAGCGGGCCCAGCAGCTCAACGGCGTCGCGCGGCAGCCCGATCTCCTCCTCGGCCTCGCGCAGCGCGGTGATCGCAAGATCGTCCTCGTGCTCGTCGCGACGGCCACCCGGAAACGAGATCTCCCCGGGATGGCGGCGCAGCTCGTCGTGACGGCGGGTGAAGACGGCGTGCAGGGCGCCCTCCTGGATGTAGAGCGGCACGAGCACGGCGGCCTGGATGCGGCCGTGGACGTGTCTCGGGTGAACCCGGTCGGGCTCGCGCAGCGCGGCGCGCAGTGCGTCAGTGAGCGAGCTGGATTCGTTCGACACGCTCGTCGAACATGACCTCGCCGTCGAGCGTGCGATGCACCGGGCACTTCGTCGCGATGACCTTCAGGCGCGTCGCCTGCTCATCGGTGAGATCCGACGGCAGGCGCAGCGTCAGCGAGAACTTCGTCGGGCAGCCGCGCTCGGCGGGCAGGTACTCGCACTCGACCTCGACGTCGCCGATGTCCCAGCCCTTGCGCGCGGCGTACATCTCCATGGTCACTGCTGTGCACGAGGCGAGGCTCGCGGCCAGCAGCTCCTGCGGCGAGGGGGCGGCGTCGTCGCCGCCGCTGTCGCGGCTCTCGTCGCAGTTGAGGCGATGGTCGCGCACCTTCACGACGTGGCGGAACTTGGAGATGCGATGTGCCGATGCATGCATGGACACGATGCTAGCGCCGCTCGCCAAGCGGGTTGAACAGGAAGCCGGTCGGGACCTTCGGGAAGAAGTACGTCGACTTGGGCGGCATGTTGTGGCCGGCCGCGGCGATCTCCTGGATGAGTGCCACGGGGATCGAACGCATGAAGAAGCCCGCGTCGTACGTGCCGGACTCGACGAGCTCGCGTGCCTCGTCGAACGAGCGCGCGTAGCCGAGCCCGCGCAGGTGTGAGATGTCGTCCTCGCTGAGCTGGAGCGGTCCCTTCAGCACGAGCGCCTCCAGCACGGCGGTGTCGAGCCGGCGGTAGGGCTCGGGCATCTCGGGCAACGCGTCGTCCGCCAGCGACTGGTCCTTCAGCGTCAGGCGAAACGCGCGCCTGAAGAAGCTGTCCATGTAGCCCATCTGGATGCCGGCGCCGTCGTCCTCGCCGGGCACCAGCTCGTCAGCGGGAATCTGCTCGACGTCGAAGTTTGCGCGCAGGGTCGCGGCGAGCGTCTCCGGCTTGTCGGTGCCCTTCAGGCCGTCGACGAGCCGGTGGGTGGGAAAGACGGTCAACCCCTCGTCCTGGAGCGCGACGAGGCACATGAGCACGTAGCGATGGTCGCCCTCGCCGCCGACCTCCTCGGCGTACACGCGCGCCGTCTCGTAGCGGTGATGGCCGTCGGCGATGAGCAACTCGGCGTCCGCGACGGCCTCCTGCACGGCCGCGATCGCGTCGGGATCGGCGATCCGCCACAGGCGGTTGTGCGTGCCGTCGGCGTCGGTCGCCTCGCCGAAGGGCTTGTCTTCGTGGGTCGCGGGCTCGAGCGCGCGCCATGCGCGCAGCTCGGGGTCGGAGTACAGCGAGAAGATCGGCGACAGGTTCGCCTGCGTCGCACGCGTCAGGCGCAGGCGATCCTCCTTCGGCCCGGGGTGGGTGCGCTCGTGCGGTCGGATCGTGCCGGGCCCGTAGTCCTCGACGCGCACGCGCGCGAAGAAGCCGTTGCGCCTCAGGCGCGCGCCGTCGGGCGCCGTGTAGTCCTGCACGAGCGCCCACAGGGCCTGCTCCTCGTCGCGCACGACGGCGCTCTCCTGGCGCCATGAGTCGAGCAGGCGCGCGGCGTGCTCGTAGCGGTCGCCGCCGTCGGGATCCTCGGGCAGATCGATGGCGACGACGTTGTGCGGCGAGCGCGCGGCGAGCTCGGCGCGATCATCGGGATCGATCACGTCGTAGGGGGGAGCGGCCAGCTCCTGCAGCGGGCCGGCCACGGACGGGTCGTAGTGCAGCGCTCGGAGCGGCTCGATGCTGGCCATCGGGCGCGGAGCCTACTCAAGCGTCGTGAGGGCCTACGACCTGCGCCCGAAGTCCGTCGTGTAGGTCGCGGCCGCCAGGACCTTCGTGGCAACGGGCGCGCCGGTGACGACGCCGATGCCGATATGCCGGAAGCCGGGGGTGAGCATGTTCCTGCGGTGGCCCGGCGAGTTCATCCACGCCTTGACCGTGTAGGACGGGGTCGCGAGCTTGCCGGAGCCCCACGCGAGGTTCTCCCCGAGCGCCCATCTGCGGGCGCCGCGCAGGTACGTCGTGCCCTTGCGCACGCGGTTGACGAGCGTGCTGCCACCGGGGCTGACATGGCCGAAGAAGCGCTCATTGACCATGAGGCCGCTGTAGCGGCCCGCCGCCTTCAGGAGATGTCGGTTTGACTTCAGTGGGGCGAGGCCACGCCTCGTGCGCTCGTGGTTGATCAGGCACAGCGTCGCGGCGCGCACCTGCGCACCGTTCGTGCTCGACGGGATGAGCTGGGCGTATGAGCATGGCGACGCGGCCGCCGTGCCGGATGGGAGCGCGAACACCGCGCAGACCAGCAGGAGCGGTGCGAGGCGTAGAGCGATGATCCGGGTGCGTCCCACACGTCCCGGATCGGCCGTTTCACCGGTCGTCCATCACGGCGCCCGCGCTGATCGGACGAACGGTCGATGCGGGTCTGAGCTGCGGCGACCGGCGGCAGCGGCCGCCGGGCGGACGGACTACCGGCCGCCGAACGTCGTCGTGACGGTCGCGCCCCGGCGGCCCTGCGGGTTGCCGATCGCCACGCCGACGCCGACATGGTCGTAGACGCCGCGCAGGATGTTCTGGCGATGCTCGCTCGATTTCATCCAGCGCCTCACGACGTTGCGTGCCGTCGCGTAGGGGCCGGCGCCCCACGAGAGGTTCTCCGCGAAGTACCCACCCGAGTAGCCGGCCTTCTTCATCCGGCTCTTCGGCGAGCTTCCGTCGGCGCCGGTGTGGTCGAAGTAGCTTCTGCGTACCATGCTCCCGCTGTGGCGCTGGGCGGCTTTGCGCAGTGCCCGGTGGCTGTCGAGCGCCTTGACCCCGCGCTTCGTTCGCTCGCGGTTGAGCAGGCAGAGCATCGCCGTCCGGACCTTCTTGACGTTGTGCTTGTTGGGCGTCAGGTACTGGTCCCTGCACCCGGCCGCACTCGCGG
>JALZJA010000020.1 GCA_030860005.1 Actinomycetota bacterium | reverse complement strand
CTCAAACGCGGCTACGGCATGCGCCGCAGCCGCCTCAAAGGCGATGACGGCCAGAAGACCTGGACCGGATGGGGCATCCTGACCTACAACCTCGACACCCTGACCATCCGAACCGCCTGAAAGCATCCCGGACGCTCCCGCCAGAGCACCCAGCAACACCGACGGCCGCGCCCTCACCAGACGCGGCCGTCGTCGTCTCAGCGCTCAAGCGTTTATCCGCGGGAAGTAGCCTAGTGGGCCACCCACAAACGTTGCACCCGAAACCTCGGGCGCCCAGCACCGCCAGGGCGGCGTCCTCGGATCTCGATGTGGCACGGCCACACCTTCGATCCTGCGTCCTTGCCTGGCGGCGCCGGCATCCCGGGGTCTCACGCACAACGTTCCTGGGCGGCCCGCTAGGCGGCGAACGCACCGTAGGGTGCGCCCGTGCGACGCCGCCGCCTCCACCGCACCATCCGGCGCACGCTGATCGCGACGCGCCGCGCCACGGTCGAGTTCGTCGACGATCGCGGTCACCGCTCGGCCGCGCAGATCAGCTTCTTCGCGATCCTGTCCTTCATCCCCCTCGTGGTGCTGCTGGCGGCCGCCTTCGGAATGGCCTTCGACGACTCCGCCGTCCGCGAGCGGATCATCCAGACCGTCTTTGACAACCTCCCGCTCGCGAGCAGCGCGGATCGGCCGAGGCTCGAGCGGTCGGTCGGAGATGCGCTCAACCAGGCGGGCAACCTCGGGATCATCACCACGATCCTGCTGATCGTCGCCGCCAGCGGCGTCATGGGCGCGCTGCGACACTCGATCAACGAGGCCTGGGATATCGAGCAGCGCCCGCCGCTGCTCAAGCGCAAGGCGCTCGACCTCGCGCTCGTCCTCGGCGGAACGTCGATCCTCGCGCTCAGCGTGTCGCTCACCGTGACGCATCGGCTCGCCGATGTGCTCGACGACGAGGCGGGCGGTGGCTGGCTGCTGGCCGCGGCGCTGGAGATCGCCAGCGAGCTGCTGCCGTTCGTGTTCACCGCGCTCGCGCTGCTGTTCGTCTACCGCGTCCTGCCGATGCACGCAGAGCCCCTGAGGGACATCTGGCCCGGCGCGCTCGTGGCCGCCGTCGGCCTCACGATCGTCAAGTTTGCACTCGAGCTGTACTTCGAGCAACTCGCGGACTTCGGCGCGATCTACGGCTCGCTCGGCGCCGCCATGGCGCTGCTGATATTCGTCTACGCCGCCGCGAACGTCGTTGTCTTCGGTGCCGAGTTTGCATCCGAATGGGCCAGGCTCACTGACGAGGACTCGACGCCGCGCAAACCGCCGATCACGCAGGGCCAACCGGCCCCCTGACATCCGGTCCACCTGGGCCACCCGATCGTTGTACAGACGGGCCATAGACACAGCCTGATCTTTGTCCCGTCGGACAAAGACCTCGCCGTGCGCGGACAAGGAGCCTGCGAGGGAACAAGACGCCATCGACGCGGGGGAGATCGAGCATGGCTGGACGACGCCGCGCGGCCGCCGCCCCGGCACTCAAGGTGAGGAGTGGACGACTGTGAAGCTCGTGATCGGCATCGTCCGCCCCGACAAGGCAAACGACGTGCTCGAGGCCCTGTACCGCGCCGAGGTGCGCGGGTTCTCGCTCAGCCGGGTTCAGGGGCATGGCGGTGAGCTCGAGCGCGTCGAGACCTACCGCGGCACCACCGTGAAGATGGGGCTCTCCGAGAAGGTCCGGTTCGAGATCGCCGTCTCCGAGGAGTTCGTCCAGCCGGCGATCGACGCCCTCTGCGAGGGCGGGCGGACCGGCGAGGTGGGCGACGGCAAGATCTTCGTCATGCCGCTCGAGCGGGCCGTCCGGATCCGAACGGGTGAGACCGATCACGGCGCCGTGACGCCGGTCGGCCGATGAGCGCCGCGGCGGTGAACACCGGCGATACCGCCTGGATGCTCGCCGCGACGGCGCTCGTCCTCTTGATGACGCCCGCGCTCGGGCTGTTCTACGCGGGCCTCGTGCGCTCGAAGAACACGCTGAACACGTTCATGATGTGCCTCGCCGCGATCGCGGTGGCCACGGTCATGTGGGCGCTCGTCGGCTACTCGATCGCCTTCGACGGGGACGGCGACCTCGTCGGCGGCCTCGGGCACGCCTTGCTGAACGGCGTCACCTTCGAACCCCGTGCAGACACGACGATCCCGCATCTGCTGTTCATGGCCTTCCAGGCGACGTTCTGCATCATCACGGTCGCACTCGTTTCGGGAGCGGTCGTGGAGCGGATGCGCTTCGGTCCGTTCCTCGTCTTCGCGGCGCTGTGGTCGGTTCTCGTCTATGCGGTGCTGGCGCACTGGGCCTTCGGCGGAGGATGGCTGCAGGAGCAGGGGACGTTGGACTTCGCCGGCGGCGTGCCCGTCGAGATGGGATCCGGCTTCTCGGCGCTCGCGGCCGCCCTCGTCGTCGGGGCACGAAAGGACTACGGGCACCAGGCGCTGCTGCCGCACAACGCGGTCTACGCGCTGCTCGGCGCCGGGCTGCTGTGGTTCGGCTGGTTCGGCTTCAACGGCGGTAGCGGCTTCTCGACCGGGAACCCCAGCGTGCTCGCGTTCACGAACACGCTGCTGTGTCCGGCGAGCACGCTCGTCGTCTGGTTCGCGCTCGACCTCATTCGCGGGCGAAAGGTGACAGCGATCGGGGCGGCGACCGCGGTCATCGTCGGCTGCGTGGGGATCACGCCGGCGGGCGGGTTCGTCAGCCCGGCGTGGGCCATGGTGCTCGGCGGGGTCGCCGCAGTGCCGAGCTACGCGGTCATCGTCTGGCGACCGCGGACGCGGGTCGACGAGACGCTCGACGTCCTGGCCGCCCACGGCATCGCAGGCTTCACCGGCATTCTCTTCATCGGATTCTTCGCGCAGAAGTCATGGAACGGCGCGGCGGACGGGCTGTTCTTCGGCGACGCAGGCCAGCTCGGCTCGCAGGCCGTGGCGGCACTCGCGGCCCCCGTGTATGCGTTCGTGGCGACGTTCGTGCTGCTGAAGGTCATCGGCGCCGTCACACCGCTGCGCGGCACCGCGCACGAGGAGGCGATAGGGATGGACGTCACCCATCACGGCGAGGAGGCATACGCGACGGGCGAGGGCGCGATCCTCATCACGGCCGAGGCGGGTGTGGCCGAGAAGCTGCCGGTCGCCGAGCCGGTGTAGCGCACGTTCGAGAGGCTCGACAGCTGGGGTGCGAATGGAGGGCTCGTGCAGAAGGTGGTCCATGGCTTGCGGCGCCGTTCCCTACGCGCCGCTCCGCACCCGCTCGCCTCATGGCCGCGCGGTCGCGAACCGCGCGGCCACGACCCGATCAGCGCGAGCGCGCGCCGATGCCCGTCAGCCACTCGCGCAGGCGCAGCGGACCGTCGCCGCCCGGTGCCAGCGGGGGGGTGCTGATGCCATCGCCGCGGCGCATCCCTTCCAGCAACTCGAGCAGCGCGTCACCGGCGCTGCGGGTCGCGGTCCAGCCGAGCTCGTTGCGCGCGCGGGAGGTGTCCATCAGCGGCACGCCGAGCGCCATGTCCAGCC
>JALZJA010000014.1 GCA_030860005.1 Actinomycetota bacterium | reverse complement strand
CCGACTCCGAGGACGAGATCGACATCGAGGACCTCATCCCCGACCAGCAGATGGTCATCACCATCACCAAGTCGGGCTACATCAAGGCCCTGCCGCTGGCCACCTACCGCCAGCAGCGCCGCGGCGGCCGCGGCGTCATCGGGATGGACATGAAGGATGGCGACTTCATCGAGCACCTCTTCGTGTGCTCCTCGCACGACTTCCTGCTCTTCTTCTCCAACCGCGGGAAGGTCTACCGCTCCAAGGTCTACGAACTGCCCGAGATGCAGCGCACCGCCAAGGGGCGCGCGCTGGTCAACATCCTGCCTCTACGCGACGGTGAGCGGATCCAGTCCGTCCTCTCCACCCGGGATTTCGGCGAGAGCGAGCATCTGGTCTTCGCCACGAGGGCCGGCATGGTCAAGAAGACCGAGTTCGGCGCCTACAACACGCCGATCAAGGCCGACGGCATCATCGCCATCAACATCCGCGACGACGACGAGCTGGTCTCCACCCGGCGCGTCGACGCCGGCGATCGCGTCCTCATCGTCTCGCGCAACGGCATGGCTGTGCGCTTCGAGGAGGGCCAGGTGCGCGCCACGGGCCGCGACACCTCCGGGGTGCGCGGCATGGACGTCAGCGGCGAGGGCGACGCGGTCCTGGTCATGGACGTCGCGCGCGACGACATGGAGCTGCTGGTGGTCACCGAGAACGGCTATGGCAAGCGCACCCCCATCTCCGAGTACCGCCTGACCAAGCGCGGCGCCAAGGGCGTGGGGACCATCAAGGCCGTCGAGGCCCGCGGCGAGCTGGCCGGCGCTCTCGTGGTGCGCCCCCACCAGGAGCTCGTCTTCATCTCCGGCCAGGGGATGGTGCAGCGCACCCGGGCCGGCGAGATCCGCCAGACGGGCCGCCTCACCCAGGGCGTGCGCATCATGAACATGCGTGAGGACGACACCGTCAGCGCGGTCGCCGTGGTGGTCGAGGAGCAGGCCGCCGACGAAGCCCTCGACATGGCCCAGGACAGCGACGGGCCGGTCGACATCTCCTCGGGCTAATCCGCTGAGCACCGCCTCACGTCGTCCTCGGTCGCTCGTTTGATCATGCTATGCGGACGTCGGCATAGCGAAAGCTGCCGACGGCTCAGCTATGCCGATGGCCCGCTTTCGTATGCGGCGAGAGGCGGGCCGGTCGGAGCCCGCGGTCGCGCTTGTGGTGAGGAGCAGGTGCCAGACGAGTTCGAGCATCGCTTCTGCTTCGATGTCGGCGCCGTACTCAGCCACGACGCCGACGACACGCTTGAGTTCGTTTCCCAGCAGCACCGCCGCCCGTCGCCTCGAGAGCGGGACTACAGGTTCTGGATTGATCGAGCAGCAGAAGCAGGGCGATCTGTTGCGACAGCGCTGTCCGCGGCGGTCGTCAGGGTGACCACGGATAAGACGACCCCTCTCGCCTGAACACAGAGGTCTCGTGAGGGCGGAGACCCGTCATTTGCGAGTGACAGCGCGCGATGATCTCGATCACCTAAGCGGGAGGTCGCAGGCTCGAATCCGGCTGGAGACGCTGGCGGTAGTGTCGGCGCATGGCGTGTCCGGTGGCGGCAGAGGTCGATCGCGTGCGGACGGCGGAGGTCATCGCCGCGCTCTCGCTCGCGACCGACTTGGGCATCGGCGTCCCGCTAGAGCACGGGCTGCAGAGCACGCTGTACGCGATGCGGCTGGCCGACCGTCTCGGCGTCGATGCGGAGACGGGATCACATACCTACTACGCCTGCCTGCTCTTTTACGTCGGCTGCACGGCGGGCGCCGAGACGGCCAGCGAGCTGTTCGGCGACGAGCGGGCGCTGATGACCTACGCCGGACCGGTGAGGTTCGGATCGCGCACCGAGATGATGGGCGGGATCGTGCGCGCCATCGCCCCGCCCGGGCAGCCGGTCGCGGCGCGGGCGGTGCGGCTGGCGAGCCGGCTGCCGAAGGTCGCCCGGGCGTTCCCGGAGCAGGTCGCGACGTTCTGCCAGGTGGCTCAGATGCTTACCGACCGCCTGGGCCTACCCGGCTCGATCAAGCCGTTGTTCGCGCATTTCTCCGAGCGCTGGGACGGCAAAGGCGACCCGGCGGGCGCGCGGGGAGAGGAGATCCCACTGGCCGTGCGGATCACCCACGTCGCGCGCGACGTCGCGCTCCAGCGCATGCTGGGCGGCGACGAGCATGCGGTCGAAGTGGTGAGCAAGCGGGCGGGGGGAGCGTTCGACCCCTCCGTCGCCGCCTGCCTGGCGCGCGACTGGCGGGAGATCCTCGCCCTCGACGCCGAGGAGGCGACATGGGATCGCGTGCTCGCGTCGGAGCCTTCACGGCAGCTGGTCCTTGAGGGCGAGTCGATCGACGCCGCGCTGAGGGCGATGGGCAGCTTCGCGGATTTGATCTCCCGCTATCTGGTGGGCCATTCGGGGGGCGTCGCGCAACTGGCGGAGACGGCTGCGCGGCGGTTGCGACTGGCGCCCGATGAGGTGATCCGCGTCCGGCGCGCGGCGCTGGTCCACGATCTCGGGCGCGTCACGGTGCCGGTGCGGATCTGGCAGAAGGCCGGTCCACTGACCTCCGACGAGCGCGAGCAGGTCCGGCTGCACGCCTACCACTCCGAGCGGGTTCTCGCGCGCTCTCCCTTCCTCGCTTCGCTCGCGGCGATCGCGGGCATGCATCACGAGCGCCTCGACGGGTCCGGATACCACCGCGGCTCCGTGGTGGCGGCTCTGCCGGTGTCCGCCCGCCTGATCGCGGCCGCCGACGCCTATCACGCCATGACCGAGCCGCGGCCGCATCGTGCGGCTCTCGCCGGCGCCCAGGCGGCCGAGAGGCTGCGCGAGGAGGCGCGCGCCGGCCGACTCGATCCGGACGCTGTATCCGCCGTGGTCGAAGCCGCCGGACACCCGCCGCGCAAGGTCGAGCGCCCGGCGGGCCTCACAAAGCGCGAGGCTCAGGTCGTCGGACTGCTCGCCCGCGGCGCGCAGACCAAGCAGGTAGCGCATGTGCTCGGGATCTCGGTGAAGACCGCCGACAGCCACGTCCAGAACGCCTATCGGAAGATCGGCGTCTCCACCCGTGCCGCGGCGGCAGTGTTCGCCATGGAGCACGGACTGACGGTCTCGGGAGAACTCCCGATAGACCGCCGCTAGCCCAGCTCGTAGCTTCGCCGCATGACCAACGCTCACACGCTCACCGGGCGATGCGGGGTGGCAGTCGTCCTGATCGCACCGCTCGTGCTGCTCACCGGCTTCGCGCTACATCCGTGGATCGGCGCGGGCCTCCCCGACCAATCGGCCGTCGCGGCCGCCGCCGCCGATCACACGACGCGGTGGGGCATTGCGCACATGGCGATCGGTGCGGGCTCCGGCCTGCTCGCCGTCGCGTTCCTCGCCGTACATCTCGGACTGCCAGCCGTGGGGCGCGAGCGCCGGGCGGGACGGGCGATCCCGCTGATCGTGCTCGGCAGCGCGCTCTATGCGCTCCTGCCTGGGATGGAGATGGCGCCCCTCGCCGCCGCCGAGGCCGGAGTCGACATCGAGGCCGTCGCCGAGGAACTCCTCCCGTGGTTCATCCCGATCCACGTGCTGGGCGGCCTGCTGTTCGCCGTCGGAGTCGTGACCTTCCGGGCCGGGATCGCGGAGAGTGGCATCCTCGGCACTGGACCGGCACGCATCGCGGCTGGCGCGCTGCTCGTGCTGGCCATCTCCCGCCTCGTGCCCGTCCCGCTCGTCAACTTCTACGTGCAGGGGCTTGCCGGCGTCGTTGCGCTGTGGCCGCTCGCGCTGGCGATGCGCAACGA
>JALZJA010000008.1 GCA_030860005.1 Actinomycetota bacterium | reverse complement strand
TCATCCACGGGAAGTCGCCCATGAAGACCGACTGCTCGCGGATCTCACCGGTCTCGCGGTTGACGAACGCGACGGTGACGGTCAGCGGGCGGGCGTACGTGAGGTCCTTCTCGCGGCACTCCTCGATGGAGGCGACGGGATCATCGAAGTGGAACTCGCCGAAGTCGACGGCGAGGTTTCCGGTGTAGTCCTCGATCGGCGAGATATCCGAGATCGTCTCGCGCAGGCCGCCCTTTTCGGGATCGGTCAGCCATGCGAACGAGCGGCGCTGGATATCGATGAGGTTGGGGACGTCATGAACTCGGTTCAGACGCGCGAAGCTGCGGCGCGTACGAGTTGCGTCAACACGGGGCAAGGCGGCGACTCCTCAAGGGGTCGAGTGCGGGCGATCATCGGCGGGGCGCCGCGGCTCGTCGGCCACAACGGCGCGGACAAGCAAATATAGCACGGCGAGATCTGCCCCCGAATCAGGGGCTGTCGACTCTCACGGACCCCGCCCCGAAGTGCGCGCTATGTGGGCGCGAAACCTTTGCCGTGGGGCGGCTACGACTATCGGTCGACGCCGGCAGCGTAGCGCGTATCGTCCCGATCGTGCAATTCGACCACGTCGCCCTCCAGGTCCCGGACATCGCTGACGCGCTGGCGTGGTGGCAGGAGACGGTGCCCGTGGCGACCGTCCTCTACCAGGACGAGACGTGGGGGCTGCTCGAGGCGGGCGGTTGCCGGCTGGCGTTCGTCATGGCCGACCAGCACCCGAACCACCTGGGCTTCAAGGTCTCGGCGGCGCAGCTCGAGCGCCTCGCAGCCGCGGGCGATGCGCCGATTGCCTCACACCGCGACGGCAGCCGGTCGTTCTACACCGCGGCGCCCGGCGACCACAGGATTGAGCTCATCGCGTACCCAGACCTGGTTGGCGAGGACGACGAGTAGCCGCGCGGTTCACGAACTGCAGCGACGAAGGACGAGGGAGCGGGGCGGCGGGCGGGCCGCATGAACAAGTGACCAACCGTCGTTGCGCAGCGGACGAGTGGTCAGTTGAACACGCATGACGTGAAGAAGTGACCAACCGTCCCTGGAGCGGCTGATGGTTGGTCACTTGTTCACGTTCGCACGCCCGGCGCCTGCCGCGCGGCATCGAACCCTTCTCATTGCTGCTGTTCGTGCCTCAGCACGATGACGGGCGCCCCTCCTGGACCGGGCAGGCGGCGGTCCTTACTTCACCTCGACGCTCGCCCCGGCCTCCTCGAGCTCCTGCTTGAGCTTGTCGGCCTCGTCCTTGTCGATGCCCTCGCGGACGGCCTTGGGGGCCTCGTCGACGAGCGCCTTGGCCTCCTTCAGACCGAGGTTCGTTGCCGCGCGGACGACCTTGATGACCTGGATCTTCTTATCGCCGGGGGCCGTGACGATGACGTCGAACGCCGTCTGTTCCTCTTCTGCATCGCCGCCGTCGGCGCTGGCGGCCGCGACCGGCGCCGCCGCGGCGGCCTGGGCGGACACGCCGAACTCCTCTTCGAGCGCCTTGATTCGCTCGCTCAGCTCGAGCACGGAGATGCTCTTGAGCTCCTCGATCCATTCCTCGGTGGACGTGGCCATGGTTACTCCTTCTCGTCGTCAGTGTCAGTTGTGTCGGCAGCCGGCTGCGCCGGCGCGTCAGTCTCAGGTGCGGGCGCGGGCTCGGCGGTCGCCTCCGGCGCGGCCTCCGAAGCGGGTGCCGCCACAGCGGCGGGCGCCTCACCCGCTCCGATCTCGCCCGACTCCTTCTTCGCGGCGACCTGGCTGAGCTGGCGTGCCAGCCCGCTGATGAGGTTGCTGAGGCTCGTCACGAGACCCGTCAGCGGGGAAGCGACGATGTTCACGAACTGCGCGTTGAGCACGTCGCGCGACGGCAGCCTGGCGATCGCCGAGATCTGCGCCGCGGCCAGGGGCTGGCCGTCCATGATCCCGCCCTTGAACGCCAGCAGGCTCGTGGCCCGCGCGTAGTCCGCCATCGCCTTCGCGGCCGTGGCGGCATCGCCGCGTACGAAGGTCAGCGCCGTCGGACCCTCGAGCAGCTCCTTCAGCGTTTGCGCACCCGCGCGGTCGGCGGCACGCTCGGTGAGCGTGTTCTTCACGATCCGCAGGCTCGCGTCGGCGTCGCGCAGCTTGCCGCGCAGCTCGGCGGCCTGCTGGACGCTGATCCCGCGGTAGTCGACCGCGAAGACCGCGTCCGACTCCGTGATCTGAACGGCGATCTCCTCGATCACCGCGGCTTTTTGCTCTCGGTTCATCTGCCTCCTAGCCGGGACTTCTCGCCGCGTCGGTCAGAGCGCGCGCCCGGGGTCTTTGGTGGCCTCGTGTTGCGCTCAGGCGGCTTGCGCCGGCGCCTCCTCGAGGATGTCGCGGGTACGGGTGGGATCGACCTTGACGCCTGGGCCCATCGTCGACGCCAGCACGATCGAGCGCAGGTAGCGTCCCTTCGCGGCGGCGGGCCGGGCCTTGATCAGCTCGTCGATGATCGCGGCGTAGTTCTCGAGCAGCTGGCGGTCGGAGAAGTCCTTCTTGCCGATCGCCAGGTGGACGATCGCGGTGCGGTCCGTGCGGTACTCGACCTTGCCTGACTTGGACTCGCCGACGGCCTTGGCGACGTCCATCGTCACCGTGCCGACCTTCGGGTTGGGCATCTTGCCCTGCGGGCCGAGCACGCGGCCCAGCCGGCCGACGACCGGCATGAGGTCGGGCGTCGCGATCGCGACGTCGAAATCGGTGAAGCCGTCCTCGACGCGCTTGGCGAGATCCTCGGCACCGACGTAGTCCGCGCCGGCTTCCTCGGCCTCGCGCGCCTTGTCGCCCTGCGCGAAGACGGCGATCTTGACCTCCTTGCCCAGGCCGTTGGGCAGCGCGATGGTGCCGCGCAGCTGCTCGTCGGCGTGGCGCACGTTCAGACCGGTGCGGACGTGGACCTCCACGGTCTCGTCGAACTTCGTCGTCGGCAGCGACTTGAGCAGCGCGATCGCCTCGACGGGCGTGTACTCGCGCTCCCGGTCGACCTGGCTACGCGCCTCGATGTACCTCTTGCCGTGCTTAGACAACGTCCACCCCCATGCTGCGCGCGGTGCCCGCGATGATCTTCGACGCGTGGTCGAGGTCGTTCGCGTTGAGGTCCTCGAGCTTGCGCTCGGCGATCGAGCGCAGCTGCGCCCGGGTGATCGTGCCGACCTTCAGGCGGTGCGGTTCGGCGGAGCCCTTCTCGAGGCTGATGGCCTGCTTGATGAGCACGGCCGCGGGCGGCGTCTTCGTGATGAACGTGAACGAGCGGTCCTCGTAGACGGTGATGACGACCGGGATCGTCGTGCCGGCATCGCCCTGCGTCTGCGCGTTGAACGCCTTGCAGAACTCCATGATGTTGATGCCGTGCTGGCCCAGCGCGGGACCGACCGGCGGTGCCGGGCTCGCCTGGCCACCGACGGACTGGAGCTTGATCGTGGTCAGAACCTTCTTGGCCATTACGAGATACCTCCGCGAGACGTCCGCTCTGTCGACACCACATCTGATGGCCTGACAGCCATCAGATCTTCTTTACCTGGTCGAAGCCGACCTCGACCGGCGTCTCGCGGCCGAAGATTGACACAAGCACCTTGAGCCGGGCCGCGTCCTCGTTCATCTCGGAGATCTCGCCGGAGAAGTCCGA
>JALZJA010000632.1 GCA_030860005.1 Actinomycetota bacterium | reverse complement strand
CCCCCCCCCCCCCACGACAGGAGCGAGCCCGGGACGGGCGCTAACGGGTAGGGCACCGAACCATGAGCACGCTTCGCTCAACGGCCGGCCTCGGCGACATCGCCTTCTCGCCCGGCGGGGAGGACTGGGTCGAGTTCGGCCCCACGGACGCCCGCCGGCGCGTCGCGTTTCACGACTACGCGGCGCTGTACGGCGTACCGGGCCTCTACGAACGGGTCTTCTATGAGGAGCTAGGCATGTGCTCGGCGCAGCGGGTCGTCGACTTGTACGCCGGCGCCCTGGAGCAACTCAACCGCCCGCCAGCCGGCGAGCGCGCGCTCGACGTCGGCGCGGGCAACGGCCTCGGCGGCGATGAGCTGCGCCGGATCGGCGTCGGCCGCGTCGTCGGCGTCGATCTCGAGCCTCAGGCACGCGTGGCCGCCTACCGCGATCGGCCTTGGGTCTACGACGACTACCTCGTGGGCGATCTCACGACCCTGCCGAAGGCGAAGCTGGCCGCCGTCGAGCCGACCGCTGCCCTCGCCCTCTCCGCCCTCGGGCCCGGCCATGCCCCACCGGCAGTGCTCGACTGCGCACTCGGACTGCTTGCCACAGACGGCCTCTTCGCGTTCGCCGTGACGCCGACGCTCCTCGCGGGAAGCGATGACCCGGCCGGGCAGGCGACCGGCTTCCCCGAGTACCTGCTCGAGCTCTTCGCCCACCGCGCCGACGAACTCGCGCGCCACGCCTACGTGCACCGCCGGCGGACCGACGGCTCCGATGACCTCGCAGTTGCGTTCGTCGGGCGTCTGCGCGGCTGACGGTAACGCCCTCGGACCGCTTCTAGCTGCGCCGGAGCTCTGCGGGGCAGGGATGACGCGTCCTGATCCACTCGACGACGCCCTGCACCTCGCATTAACATATTGTCGGACTGTGAAGTTTTGCGTGAATTGTGTTGGACGCGCGGGTGATTGTGGGGTAGGTTCGTTGTCGGTGTGACCGGATAAGCCAGGATGGCACGGCCTTTGAGGCACACGGAAGGGAAGCTATGTTCGGTCCCGCGGGGCACGTCGGTTGTCGCGCGCCCAGACGCATTGCCATGGCTCTGAGCGCTTTATCGCGCGTGTAAGTCAAGCGCGGGTCGCGCGGTGGGTGGAACTCCCCCGGCTCGGTGGACAGGGTTGATTAGGTTTGATCAGACGGTACTGGGGTTGTTGTCGTAGTCGTGTTGTGCGTCGCGCATGTGATCGGCCATCGCCCAGCCAACGATCCGGCGGCTGTAGCAGTCCATCACCGACGCGAGGTACAGCCACCCCTCCCACGTGCGGATATACGTCATAGCCGCGCACCACAGGCGATCAGGGGCACTAGGGTTGAAGTCGCGCTCGACAAGATCTGGGATGGTCCTGACGCCCTGCACACGGATCGTCGTCTTGCCGCGCCGGCGTCTGATCAGGCCCGACATGGCGGCCTGTCGCATGAGGCGCTCCACGCGCTTGCGCCCGACCCGGATGTCGTGCTCGAGCACCAGCTCGGCACGCACCCTGGGCGAGCCGTAGGTCTTCAGGCTCAGCGAGTGGATCGCGGCGATCCGTCCGCTCAGCACCGCGTCTTGTGCCGCGCGCTCAGAAGGCTCGCGAACCGCCCACCCGTGATACCCCGACCGCGAGACCTCAAGAACCCGGCACATCAGCTTGATCGAGTGTTCGGCCTTCCTCGCGAGCACGAACCCGAACACCTTCACCGAGTCCTGCTCTCCGAGGCGAAGAAGGCCGCAGCTTTTTTTAGGATCTCACGCTCCTCCGCGAGCACCTTGAACCAAACGGCCCAGCCATTCGGGTGGTCGGGTAGGCGGGAGGCCCCAGGCGCTGCGCGGCATGGCCGACTGGCGCTGCGGGGCCTCCCGCCCCCCATCGAACCGTGCGTGCGGTTCTCCCGCACACGGCTCACCGACATCGTTCACCGTCAGGCATGCGCAGACCAGTAACGGACCGTGCCTTGGAGACGGTAGACGCCAAGATCGGTCGTCCACCCGTGGGTGAATCTGGTTGTCCAGTTCCATCCCTTGAGTCCGTGCTTGACGCTGGCGAGCTGCGCGATGCGCTGGTTGACGTAGCTATCGAGGGCCGCGAACTGCTGCGATGAGTTGCCCCACCGAAAGTACGCTCCCCAGCCCCGCAGCACGGGGTTGAGGTCCTCGACGACGGCGTTCAGCGGCCAGTGCGCGCGGCTGCGCGTGGTCTTCTCGCGGATCTTGGCGCGGATCGCGACCATCGCCCGCGAGGACGGCCACTTCTGCATCACCCAACGATCTCGTTGCTTCGCTGAGCGTCGCATCCGATGATGAAAGCCCAGGAAGTCAAACCCCTCGACACCATGTTGCAGGTGCGCGATCCGGGTCTTCTCGGCAGACA
>JALZJA010000600.1 GCA_030860005.1 Actinomycetota bacterium | reverse complement strand
GGCTGCCTCGAACAGGATGCGCGCCTGGTCGCGACTGGACGCAGCGCAGTAGACCGCCGCGTTCTCGACGGTCAGCAGGTGGTGCAGCGCGAGCGCCGCGAGCAACGTCGTCTTGCCCTGCCCACGTGGCAGCAGCACGAGCAGTTCGCGTTCCGGGCCGTTGGCGGCCCGGACGATGCGACGCTGGAACGGTTCGAGCTGCAACCCGACCTGAGCGCAAAAGGTCGTCAGGTCGACGCGATCCGCCAATCCGCTCCCGCCCCCCGCCACTTGGCGTGGCGGGGAGGGGAGGGGAGCATGCCCACTGGCGCTGCTTGAAGCAGAATCGTCAGTAGGGAACGTCATCGTCACTCCCGTCCGTGCGGCCCCGGTCCTTCGCGGCCTTCGCGCGACCGCCCTTGCGGGCGCGCTCCTCGCGGCGCTTGCGGTCGGCCTCGACGCGCTCGCGGCTGCGGTTGTCGCGCAGGAAACCGGGCAGCCGCCAGCCGCCCTCGACGCGCTCCCAGAGGCCGGCGGCCTCTAGCCGCCGGACCATCTCCTCGGGCTCCGCGAACCGCGCAAGGTAGAGGCTCGCGGCCTCGTCGGGTAGCGCGCCGTCCGACAGGTGCGCGGCGCACCAACACGTTGCCAGCGCGTGCAGGCCGAGCGCCTCGCCGCCGGCCTTCAGCCACGCCACAGTGTCCGGCGAGTGGTCGTCGAACTGCGCCCACGGCATCTACGCCGTCGCCTGCTGTTCGTGGCAGTGCGTGCAGCGGCCATCGGACCACTCGTGCTGATGAACCACGAACAGCATCGCGTCCGGCCACTGCGGATGATCGCCGCGGTTGTACGCGGTCGCCACGATGTCGTCGAGCCGCTCGCGTAGACCCTCGACGACCTCGCCCATCGCGAGCAGCATGCCCTGGCAAGCGGTGAGCGGCGCTGCGTGCGGAATCTCGAAGACCGCCAGCCGGTCGGGGCTGGCGTCCAGCAGCTCAAGCGCGCTCTGCACGCTGTGCGTTGTCACGCTGCCACGAGGTCGTCGGGCGTGCCGCTATGCGACACCCAACCTTCAGCGTGGCCCGGGCGGCAAGCGGGGCAACTCCACAGCACGTACCCATAATCCCCGCGCAGTGTCACGGCGTCGTGCGAGCATCCGGCGACGCACACGCGCTCCAGATGCTCGGCTGCTTCGACCACGCTCGGCTCGATGCGATAAGCGGTCACGCCGGCACCCGCGGATAACCCTCCAGCCCGAGCGGGATCATGTCGCCCGCCGCAACGAACGTGGACACGCCCGGACCTAGATCGGTGCGGCTAACGAGCGTGTCGACGTTGACACGCACGCGAACAGGCAGGGCACCATCCGGCGTGCCGGGGCCGCGCTCGGGCTGATCGAGCGGCTTGTCGGCCGTGTCTTCGCTCGCCGGGAGGGACGGCCGAGCGGCCGTCCCTCGCTTCGATGTCAGGCGAGCCATCAGCCGCGCACGCCGGTATCGACCACGAACGCGGCCGGCTGCGCGAGCTGCACGTCACCGCGCAGGTACGCGAGGAAAGCGTATTGGCCGTTGTCGATGAATCGCTCGCCGAGGAACCGGAGTGTCAACCCCGTACGGATGCCGATTAGCAGCTTCGACCAGTCGCCGGTGTAAACCTCGGACGTGTCCGTCGACGTGCCGACCGTGATGTTGATCGGAATCTGATTGGTCGCCAGCCGCGGAATGCCCGAGAGCGCCGCGGGCGGCGTGATGTACTGGCCGGTCGTGTCGACGAGCTTCGACAATCCCTGCTCCGTGCGAGGCGCGTCGATGATCGCGTTCGGCTCGAAGTTGGAGGCGCGCGCAGCGGCTAGCGCGTCGATCATCATGTTGTATTTCAGGTTCGCGATCGTGTCGCCGTTCGCACCGTGCGACGTCAGGGTCACGCCGGTCTGGTTGCGGACACCGCGCGGCTCCGGGCTCGTGCCCGAGCCACGCAGGGCGACGCGATCCAGTTCGAGCGCGATCTGCATCGCAAACGAGTTAGCGATCACGTCATCCGTGTTTGGCGCGTCCTCGAACAGTTCGAGGCTGCACTTCACGAGCAGCGCCATCGTCTGCGCCTGAAACGTCACGGCGTCAAAGACCATCGCCTGATCGTTGATCGCTGCGCCCTCGTTACGCCAGCCCGGCGTCGGCTCCGACGTCAGGCGCGCGTACTTCAGCGTCTGAGACGTCATCGGCACGGTCTGCGCCCCAGCCCGGAAGACGCTAGCCGCTGCGCGCGCCTTGTCGATCACGGACGCCGCGACCGGCGTAGGGACCATGTGGCCACCCGCCGTCAGCGGGCTCTCCGACACGGCGCGCTGCTCAGCGTCAGCGCCGCCCCAATCGCCGGTCACCATGCCGCGCAGCATGCGGTCAAAGGACAGGCCGCCCGCCTCGGGGGTGAAGCCCGGCAGGCCGCGCCGCTCGCCCCAGGAGCGCATCGAATCCTCGCGCCCGAGAACGTCGCGTCGCTCGATGGTCGGCACGTTGTCCGTGCGGTCCTGGACGCGCAGCGTGCCCGCAGGCGGGGCCGTGCGGTCCTCGCCATCGTCCGGCGGTATCACCGGGCCGGTCACGGCGATCGTCGCCGTGTCCTCGGTTCCCGGGGTTTCGTTGTCCTGCTCGGCCCGGTCCTCGACGGTCCCGGTTACGGTATCGGTGATGGTGGTCTTCTCCGTTGTGTTGTAGTTGTCGGTGCTGCGCAGCTCGACGCTGGCAGCGGCATATGCGCCGCGGGTGGCGACGGTCACGTCTCGAAGGTCGGCGACGCTCGTGATCGTGCGCCGCTCGCCCTCCCACTTCTCACTGCCGACGACGAAGCGGAAGCTCGCGCCGGTGATGTCGCCGCGTCCAACTGCCTCGCGGACGTTGTGGCCCAGCGGGCTGTCGGGCAGGTCGCAGTCGAACTCCAGGCCCCGCGCCGTGTCGCGCAGCCGCAGCGTTCCGCTGCGGGTGCGTCCGAGGACGCTCGAACTCTCGTGGTTCAGAGTTAGATGCACGTCCGGGTTGGATCGCAGCACGTCGGCGAACGCGCCCGACGCGATCGTTTCGGTGAAGCCGCCGAGATCAACGCTCGGGCTGTTGTACGGCGCGGCGAGGCCGTGGAGAGTGCGTCCCTCCGTGCGGAGCTCGCCGACGTCGACAGTACGCCTCTCGGGCGCGCTGGCAGTGGCGGTCATGCCACCTTCCCTTCCGGCGCGCTCAGCGCCTTCGTGTTGGGTTCGGCGGGCAGGTTCTCCGCCCGCCTGACTTCTTCGCGGGTCATCCATCCGGTAGCCGGATTGAGCGCCGCCGTGTACACCTCCGCGCGTGTCTTGTGGTCGGCGCGCAGCAGCGCGTCGAGCACGAACTCGGCGTAGACGTTCGGGCCGCGGCAGAGGTCGGGATCGTTCGTGATCGCCTGCTCGATGAGCACGAGCCACGGCCGCAGAGAGTGCGTCACGAACGCGAGCTGCTGCTGCTCGACGTTGCTGTAGGTCAGACTGTCGCCGCTCGGCGCGCCGATCATCCAGCTTGGAATTCGGAAGATCCGGGCGATCTCGGCCGTCGACATCTTCCTTTGCTCTACAAACTCCACGTCGCCCAGAGTCGGCGCGATCGGCTTCCACTCCACGTCGCCGTCGAACACCGCGATCTTGTGCATCTTCGACGCGCCGGAATGCCGGCCCGCGAACATCTCGCGGATGAAGTTCATCTGCTCACCCGGCGCGTGGCCCTTGAGGGACACGATGCCGGACGGGCGCGCGCCATTCGCGAGGTAGGAGTCGATGAAGCGCCCCGCACCATCGGCAACCCGCAGCGCGACGCGGCACTGCTGAATCGGGGAAAGCCCGACGAGGCCATCCGTACTGATCGCGCGGACGTGCGTGATGTCCTCGACGCCGTGCGTCGACTGTCCGTGCGGGCCGCTCAGCGTGTACTGCGGCGCACCGTCTACGAGCTTGACCGCCACGCTCTCGGGATGCAGGAGCGCGAGCTGCTCGACGCGGCCGTCAGCGTCCCGGAACTTGCCGAGGTACGCGTTCCCGTGCAGCGCGAGATGGGTGACGACCTGGCCGACGATGTTCGCCTGCGTCGTCGCCGGAGCCGGCCGATCGAGCAGCTCGACGGCGCGGCCCGATGTCAGCCGCTCACGACCTCCGCTCGTGCGGCGGTAGACGTGCAGCGGCACGCTGGCCGCCGCGTCGGACAGACAGCGCACGCACGCGAAGACGTCCGCGATCTGCATCGCCGACGTGGGCGAGACCACGTCGGCACGGTCAAGCTGCGGCGACGGCCAGTCGAACGTACGCGACTCGGACGCCGGCTCCGTGGCCCGCTTGCGGAAGGGCAGCCTCATGCGGCCTCCCCTGAGTCGATGGGTAGCAGAGCGTCGAAGAGACTGAGTTGCCGCTCCACGCCGTCGCGCATGTCCCAGACGAGCACCGGCCGATTGCTGCGGCTCGTCGACTCGTCGACGGGGTGCAGTAGGCCGCGAGCGGCGAGCTCGTGCCGGCGGGTGCGCAGGCCGCTCGGGCTCTGCGGCTCGCCGTCGTAGTTGTGGCGCAGCTCCTCGTCGGTCATCCGGCCGTGCCGGCGGAAGCAGCCGAGCACGGCTATCTGCTTGCGCGAGAGGCTGCTGACGCTCGCCGCAGCCTCATGCGAGGTCCACGGGTCGGTTCGCCGCGCGTGCGCCTTCATCGGATGTCCTCCACGTCGACGCCGAGCGCGTCGGCGATGCGACGCAGCATCTCCGCACTGCACATCCCGTGTTCGGCGTGCCTGACTGTCTGCGCGCTGATCGGAGGATCGCAGCGCCTAGCGGCTGCCTCTCGGCTCAGGCCGGCTGCGAGGCGCGCGGCCCGCAGCCGGGAGGGGTCGTCGGATTGCATGGCTAGCAGACTACAGCAATACGACTACTGTTGTCAACAGTCGTATTGCAACTATAGGCGGGGAGTGTTACGGTCCGCATGCTGTGTCCAAGAAATCGCCCCGCATCCTCGGACGTTCGCCCCACTCCGACGACATCGCCGTCGTCATCGAGCCGATGGAGGACGAGGGGTGGATGGCTGCCTACTACGTCAGGACGACCGGGACTCCGGCGATCGTCGAGATTCGGATCGTGCCGATGTCGGGTGACGGGGCCGCGGCTCAGGTTGAGAACCTGCGCGATCACGTCCCGGCAGGACCGCAACCCGGGCAGCCGCTCGCCGCGCGCGTACTTCAGCGCCTACACCCGGGGCAAGTTGTCGCACCGTTCCAGAAGGCCGCGAGCGCCGCAATGGCCGCCGCACTCAAGGATGCAGAAGCGCAACACGTGCAGGCCGCGCAAGGAGACGTGTTCCTCGCGATCGTCGCGATGCTCTACGTCGAAGCTGTACTGAACGGGAGCAGGACGCCGATCGTGGACGTTCAGGAGCAGCTAAACAACTGGGAGGCACACCGGCCGGCCGCGCCCTTCTCGCCTACGCAAGTCCGCGATCTCATCGTGAAGGCGCGCAGGGAGGGACTGCTAGAGCGGCCGGAAGGTGGCGGGACACGGCCAGGCGGCAGGCTCACGCCCAAGGCCGAGGCACTTCTCGCCCCCGAGGAAGAGTAGTTGCACGCGCAACGTTTTTGCGCAGCGCAGTGGTGGGTGTAGTAGAAACGCCCATTCAAGAAACGCGAACGAGCCGCGAACATCTCCAGCGTCCACGTAGCGTCTACGTCCGCTGTCGATGCAATGGGAATCCCAGTAGTTCCGGGCGATATGGCACGATCAGCGACGCTCCGCGGAACTACGGCACGGCCTCCTAAGGAGTAGGCCCCAGGTTCGAATCCTGGTCGGGGCATCGGGGCGTCCTTCGACGTACTGCGTCTTCGCGGTGCGTGGCGTGTACAGCATCGGCGAGGGCAACGATCTGGACGCCAGCGCGAGCGGGTCGTTGGCGCGAGCGTGTCGAGTTGTGCATGTCATCGATGCTTAACTCGACACGGTGGTGCCGATGACGGTTGTGTGCCGCCCGGGGCGGTGCGTGAGCAGGGTGCCGGAGAGGCCCTCGCCGCAACAGGGCTCCCGGCCTCCTTCATCGATGCTATTCGTCAACGGGCGGTGCACACCGCAAGGGGGCACCTACCGATCCGGCCGCTCCGGGTACACGTCGTTGATCGTCGTCAGCGCCACATAGGGCGCGCCTGAGGCCTCCGCGATCCGCTCGCCGCCTCCCCTCAGACGGTCGACAACGCAAAGTACACCGCAGATCTCGATCCCAAGGTCCTGCACAGCCTGGATCGCGCGGATCGTCGATGTCCCTGTCGTGACGACGTCATCGACGATTAGACATCGGTCGGTTTCGGGGTCGAGATCGGGTCCTTCGATAAGTAGCTGACGACCATGGGCTTTGGGCTCCTTGCGAACGACAAATCCCTTTACGTTCTCGCCGGTAGCCACGGCCGCATACGCGATCGCGTCGGCGCCTAGTGTGAGACCCCCCACAGCCGTGGCGCCGAACTCCCGAAAGCGGGGGCGCACCGCCTCTCTAAGCGCACGAAACCCCGACGGCGTCAAGCTTGTCTTCTTGACGTCTACGAGGTACGGCGTGATCGACCCGCTGCTCAGGGTGTAAGGCCCGTCGCGGAGCAGAGAGTTCGCTTGCAGCTGCGCCACAAGCTCTCCGGCGTTCATTGCGGCGGGCACCGTGGGGGTGCGCGTACTCATCTCATCAATCCTCGCACGTGTGGCGAATGAACCGTCCATACCCGTCGTGTGACACGTCATCCCCTCGTGTTTTTCCCCATGTAACCCGAGCGAGCGGACGGAAGCCCTAGCGTATGCGGCCCGGATTCGCTGGGCCAAACGTCCAAGGGGGTCCACCGGTCGCGTACCTTAGAGCCGTGCTCGAACGCTCACTTCGAATCCTCGCGATCGCGCTCAGCGTGATCGTCGCGCTGGGCTTCATCCTGTTCGTCGTCGACGACGTCGGCCGCGCGTCGAACGAGAAGATCGCCCAGCTCGACGACTACGAGCGCGCCGCTCCCACGCCCG
>JALZJA010000588.1 GCA_030860005.1 Actinomycetota bacterium | reverse complement strand
GAGAAGACGCCCTCGAAGCGCTCGCTGATCTTGCCGCGCCTGTCGATGACGAACGCCCACGGCTCGGAGGGCAGCCGCCACGTCGTGACCTGCGGCCGCGGCGCCTTGGAGGGGTTGTTGTCGACGTAGATCTCCTGCTGGATGAAGCTCACGCCCTTGCCGTACTTCGCGCGGACCTCCTCGGCGATGTCGACGACCGGCCCGCAGGTGCGCGACTGGCATAGCGCCGGCGTCGCGAACAGCAGCACCACGGGCTTCTTGCCGACGACGTCGGCGAAGTCGGTCTTGAGCAGCTCGGTGGCGGCGGGGATCCGCGTCGTGAGCTTCTTGAGGTTGCCGCCGACGTCAGCCGGCGTCTCGGTGTGGACACGGATGGCGCGGTCGCCGGAACCGGGTGGCCCGCCCTTGGAGCCGACGGGTACCGGCAGCGGGCTGTCGGCGATGACGAGCCGGCCGTCGAGACGGGCGAGCGCAAGCACGGCGTGCTTGCCGGACCCGCGCCAGCTCGGATTTGCGACGTAGAAGGTGTCACCGCTGGCGAGGTCCTCGGACGTCAGCTGGCTGCGGTAGGGCGTGTCGACGTCCAGCGATTCCTTGTGGGCGACGAACGGCCCGCGGGCGCCGGAGCCGTCCTGGCTGGCAATGTAGATCGCGACCTCCGAGACGTCGAGCTGCTTGTCGGCGCGGTCGGCGAGCGCGAACGAGAAGCGGTTGCGTCCGACCGTCTGCGAGTGCAAGCTCGAGACCTTGAGGATCGCCCCCTGGCTCAGCCCCTTCGCGAGCTGCGCGAGCGTCTTGCCCTGCGCGGAGGGGAAGTCGGCTGGCTTGGCGGCCGCGGGCTGGGGTGGGGCGGGCGCCGTGCCGCCCTCGTCTGACTCACCGCACGCACAGAGCGCCACGGCAGCCGCCAGGGGCGCCAGAAGCAGTCGCACCATGGGCGCAACTCTAGGCGTCGCGTGATTGGATTGCGTCATTAGCCGGCTCGTAGGTCATCTGGGGGGACGCCATGGCTGATCGCGCCGCAATCGTGACGGGAGCCTCGAGCGGGATCGGCCTTGCGGTCGCGCGCATGCTCGCCCGGGAGGGGCACGCGGTCACGCTGGCCGCGCGACGGCCCGAGAAGCTACAGGCCGCTTACGACGCGCTGCAGGGCGAGGGCCTCGAGGTGCAGCAGGTGGCCGTGAACCTCATGCAGGAGGAGAACGTAGCGCGCGTCGTTGCCGCTCACCAGGACGCCTACGGCCGGCTCGACGTGCTCATGAACAACGCCGGCGTCGGGATCGGCGCGCCGATCGGCGAGCTGCAGACGAAGCGCATGGACATCATGCTCGGCACGAACCTGCGAGCCGCCGCGCTCTTCTACCGCGAGGCGCTGCCGATGCTCACGGCCGCCGGCGCCGAGCACCACAATGCGCTCGTCGTCAACACCGCCTCGATCGCCGGCAAGCGCGGCGAGGCGTGGCTGAGCATCTACTCGGCGACGAAGTTCGCGCTCGTCGGGCTCACGCAGTCGATGAACCGCGAGCTGGCGTCGCTCGGGATCAAGTCGACCGCGCTGTGCCCGGCGTTCGTCGACACCCCGATGGCCGACTTCGTCAAGGACAGCCTCGCGCCCGAGTCGATGATCCAGACGGCGGACATCGTCGCCGCCGTCCGGATGCTGCTCGAGCTCAGTCCCGGCTGCGTGATCGGAGAGATCATGTTCGAGCTGCCCGGAGGCGGGCAGCTCGATGACATGCGCTAAGCGCGCCTACGTGTAGTCGTACTCGCGCTCGGGCTCGTTGTCGTAGCCGGGCTCGGTCGCCGGCGCGGAGCCGAAGTCGTCGGGCAGCACGAGCGTCTCCTCGAAGAGCCAGTCCAGCCCGAGCTCGGTCGCCTCGCGGGCGCGACGCTCGCGCGCGGTCTCCTTGTGCTCGTTGATCGCGCCGGCGAGGTCGAGCGGCGCGTCGCTGCGCATCCGCGCGCGGCGCCGGCGCCTGTCGACGCTCGCAAGGTGCTCGTTGATCGCGTCGGCGAGCGTCGTGTCGCTGCCGCGGTGCTCGAGGCTGCCCTGGAGCTGGGCGCGCAGAACGGAGACCTCTTCCTGCGTGGCCTGGCGGGTGATGTTGCGGCCATGCACGCCGCAGAAGGTGTCCCATGCCTCGGGGAAGCTCACGCAGCTCGTGCGACCGCCGTTACGATGCGCGGCGAGCATCGGGCATACCCCGCTGCCGTCGCTGAAGGCCCCGGTGATCACCGTGTTCGATACCAGTCCTGAGAGCATCGCCTGGCGGGTGCGCTCCGGGAGCACATCGATCGACCGTCGAAGGTCTGCGACGGCTTGTTCGCGAGGCGTTGGCATAGGGTCTCTCTCCGTTCGTTCAGGGCACGGCCACCGTATGGGAGGCCGTCGCCTGCGGCAACCGAAGTCCTACTTCTGAAAGGTAACTTGCAGTATGCGCCTCGGAGTGCACGTTGGCTACTGGGGACTCGGCCTTTCTTCCGGCGATCAGCGCGACATCGTTCAGGAGGCCGAGCGGCTGGGCTATGACTCCGTCTGGGCCGCCGAGGCCTACGGCTCGGATGCCGCGACGATCCTCGGCTGGTTCGCCGCGCAGACGACGACGATCCGGCTTGGCTCGGCGATCTTCCAGATGCCGGCCCGCAGCCCCGCGATGACGGCGATGACGGCGGCCACGATCGACCAGCTCTCGGGCGGGCGGATGCTGCTCGGCATCGGCTCCTCGGGGCCGCAGGTCGCCGAGGGCTGGCACGGCCAGCGCTTCGCCCGTCAGATCCAGCGCACGCGCGAGTACGTGGCGGTCGTGCGCAAGGCTCTGGCCCGCGAGCGGCTCGAGTTCTCCGGCGAGACGCTCGAGCTGCCGCTGCCGGACGGTCCCGGCAAGGCGCTGAAGCTCACGATCGCTGCGGTGCAGGAAAAGATCCCGATCTACCTGGCGGCGATCGGGCCGAACAACACGCGCCTGGCGGGGGAGATCGCCGACGGCTGGATCCCGACGCTCTTCTCCCCCGAGCATGTCGCGGAGTTCCGGCCGCTGCTCGAGGAGGGCGCCGCGCGCAGTGGCCGAACGCTCCAGGGCTTCGACATCGCGCCGCAGGTCAACGTGTACGTGACCGACGACATCGAGGCGGCGCGCAACGCGATGCGCCCGTTCCTGGCGCTCTACGTCGGGGGCATGGGGTCGCGCGAGAAGAACTTCTACAACGCGCTCGTGCAGCGCTACGGCTTCGAGGACGAGGCGCGCGCGGTGCAGGACCTCTACCTCGACGGCAAGCGCGACGAGGCGATGGCGCGGCTGTCGGACGAGCTCATCGACACGGTGTCGCTCTGCGGCCCGCGCGAGCACGTCCGCGAGCGGCTGGCGGTCTACCGCGAGGCGGGCGTCGGGACGCTCGGCGTCGCCCCGCTGGCGTTCACCAAGGGCGACCGGATGGAGCAGCTGCGGCTCATCGCGGAGCTCGCGGCGGACTAGGTTTCGTGGCCAGACTGCTGCTCGGCGCGTTCGGCGACCCGGGGCACGCGTTTCCGGTCATCGCCCTCGGGCGCGTGCTGGCCGGCCGCGGTCACGACGTCACGCTGCAGACGTGGTCGCGCTGGCGCGCGGAGGTCGAGGCGGAGGGCATGCGCTTTGCACCGGCGCCCGAATACCACGTCTTCCCCACGCCCGAGCGCCCGATGACGCCCTACGAGGCCGTCGAGCGAGCGACGCGCGAGACCGTCGGGCTCGTGCGCGACGTCGCGCCCGACGCCGTCGTGTCGGACATCCTCACGCTCGCGCCCGCGCTCGCCGCCGAGCTCGAAGGCGTGCCGGTCGCGACGCTCATCCCCCACATCGACCCGCGCCTGCCGCCGGGCTGCGCTGCGTACTCATGCGGCGCCCGCGCGCCGCGCACGGCGCTGGGACGGACGCTGTGGCGAGCGGCGGATCCACTCCTGCGCGCCGGCCTGGAGCGCGGGCGCCGCGAGCTCAACGAGACGCGCGAGCGGCTCGGGCTTGCCCCGCGGCATCGCGTCCACGGCGCGATCAGCCAGGCGCTGTGCATCGTCGGGACGTTCCCGCAGCTCGAGTACCCGCGCGCCTGGCCCGAGCGCACGCACGTCGTGGGCCCGCTGCTCTGGGAGCCGCGGTTCGGCGACGTCGAGCTGCCGCCGGGCGATGGGCCGCTCGTGCTCGTCGCCCCGTCGACGTCCCAGGACGGCGAGCATCGGCTGCTGCGAGCGGCGCTCGCCGGGCTGGCGGACCTCCCGGTGCGCGTGCTGGCCACGTGGAACAGGCGCCCGCCGGACCCGCCCCTCGGCGTGCCCGCAAACGCGCGGGTCGTCGAATGGGTGTCATACGCGCGCACGATGCCCTCGTGTGACCTCGTCGTGTGCCACGGCGGGCACGGCACCGTGGCGCGAGCGCTTGCGAGCGGCTGCGCTGTCGTGGCCGTCCCGGCCGCCGGCGACATGAACGAGAACGCGGCGCGCATCGACTGGGCTGGCGTCGGCGTGCGCCTGCCCCGGCGGTTGTGCGGCGCGCGCGGGCTGGCCCTCGC